>NZ_JBSFWJ010000022.1:0-88056 GCF_053592695.1 Saccharopolyspora sp. NPDC002578
ACGTCAAAAAGCCGACCACCCGCGGGTTCTCAGTGAGCCTCTCGCGAGGACAGCTTTTTCCCTCGTGGCGGAGGCCACTCGGGAAAAAGATCCCGCAGCGAGAGACCGACTGAGGTTCCGCCACTCGACCCCCCACCCAAACCATGATCAAGATCTAGCGGTCAGCTAGACTCGGGGCGCACTGGACAAGGCGACCGCCTGGGAACAAGCCCGACGAGTCAAGCCGGACACGTTCACCCCGATCCCCCTCTCCGGCTCCGGTGCTCCCCGCCATCCACCAGCGGCGCCGTAGTCGCGCCGGGCTCGTCCTTGTGATCAGCGCGCGACCGCGCGGCCTCCCCGAGACGTGCCAGTTCCCGGAGGTTCGCTGTGCGTCCCAGTTCGTCCCCCGCCGCCCGTTCCCGGCGCCCCCGCCGCCGCGGCCCGGCCAAGCCCGCGGCGCCCGCCGCGCCGAGCCTGTTCGACCAGGTCGGCGTGACCGCGGTCGACCCGGCCCCGTTCGATTCGCTGGGTCTGCCGCAGAAGCTCGTGGCGAGCCTCGCCGAGGCGGGCCTCACGGAGGCGTTCCCGATCCAGGCGGCGACCATCCCGGACGCGCTGAGCGGGCGCGACGTGCTGGGCCGCGGCCAGACCGGTTCCGGCAAGACCCTCGCGTTCGGACTGCCGTTGCTGGCGATGCAGCGCGGCAACGCCCGCGCGATCCACCCCCGCGGCCTCGTCCTGGTGCCGACGCGGGAGCTCGCCACTCAGGTCACGAACGCGCTCAAGCCGCTGGCGAAGTCGCTCGGGCTGTACGTGCGCGAGGTCGTCGGGGGCATGCCGTTCAACCGGCAGGCCGACACGCTGCGCCGGGGCGTGGACGTGCTCGTCGCCACCCCGGGCCGGCTGTCCGACCACGTGCGCCAGGGCACCTGCGTGCTGTCCGAAGTGGAGCGCACCGCGCTCGACGAGGCCGACCAGATGGCCGACATGGGCTTCCTGCCGCAGGTCCGCGACATCCTCGACCTGATCCCCGCCGACGGCCAGCGCCTGCTGTTCTCCGCGACCCTCGACGGCGACGTCGACAAGCTGGTGCGCGAGTACATGACCGACCCGGTGGTGCACTCGCTGGCACCGCCCGCGGCCAGCGTGGACAGCATGGACCACCACCAGTTCCTGGTGTCGGCGGACGAGAAGCTCAACGTGCTGTCCCGCATCGCCGCCCGCGACGGCCGCACGATCATGTTCGTGCGCACGAAGCACCACGCGGACCGGCTGACGAAGAAGCTGCGCGCCTCCGGGGTCCGCGCGGGCGCGCTGCACGGCGGCAAGGCGCAGAACGCCCGGACCCGGATCCTCGACGAGTTCCGCGCGGGCACCACTGAAACGCTGGTCGCGACGAACGTGGCGGCCCGCGGCATCCACGTCGACGACGTGAGCCTGGTGGTGCACGTGGAGCCGCCGGCGGACCCGAAGGACTACCTGCACCGCGCCGGGCGGACCGCGCGCGCCGGTGCGACGGGCACGGTCGTGACGATCGTGACCGACGACCAGAAGCGCGCGTTCCAGCAGATGGCCACCAAGGCCGGTGTCACCGCGACGACGACGAAGATCGCCCCGCAGGACGCGGAGCTGGTGCGGCTGACCGGTGCTCGGGAGCCCAGCGGCGTCGCCGTGGCCGAACCGCGCAAGGACACCCCTCGCGGTGGCGGCGCGCGCGGCGGTTCCGGGCAGGGCCGTCGTCAGGGCGGCTCGCGCGGTGGCGGTCAGGGCCAGGGCCAGTCCCGTTCGCGGGACGACCGGCCCGCGCGGGTTGACCAGCGCGGCCGCGGGGTCTGGGAGGACCAGCGGGGCGGCGCCCCGCGCGGTGGCGACCGGAACAGGCGCAACGGCTCCGCGAACGCCCGTGGCGGCCAGCGCCCGCAGCGCTCCCGGCAGTCCTGGGCGGGCTGAACGACTTCGCGCGGCGGCGGAGCCTCAGCGGCTCCGCCGCCCGACGCACTGCGGAGTCCTTCAGAATGATCTTTTGATCGGTGCCTCGTCAGCGGCGGGGCCGCTGAGGTTCCGCTGAGCGACCACCTGCGAAGGTCATGCTGAAACGACTCCTACGCGGATCGCTCTGAGAGGGGTGCTGGAAGTGGCGAAGTCGCGCACCGTGTCGTTGTCCGAGGCCAGCGCCGAGTTCCTGGCGTTCTGGGCGGAACCGCACGTCTGCACGTTGACGACGGTGCGCGCGGACGGCACTCCGCACGTCGTCCCGGTGAACTCCACGCTGGACGTGGCGACGGGGATCGCGCGGGTGCTGAGCTCCCGCGATTCGCACAAGGCACGGCAGGTCCGCGCGTCCGGCGAGCCGGGCGCGCGGGTCGCGCTGTGCCAGGTGGACGGGCGCCGCTGGTCCACGCTGGAGGGAGTCGCGGTGGTCCGCGACGATCCGGCGGTGGTCGCCGACGCCGAAGCCCGCGCCACCGCCCGCTACGGCCGCCCGCCCCGCCCGAACCCGAACCGCGTCATCCTGGAGATCACCGTGACCCGGGCCTTGAGCAACCTCTGATCGGGCACGACGTTCTCGCAAGGCACGTGAGGCCCGGACGGCGGGCACGACGCTCCATCGCTACTCACCGATCACGGGCGGCGCGGATCGGCGCACCTCGCCCGACCACACGTCGTCCTCCTCCACCAGCCAGTTCGGGTGCACGTCCTGGTCAACGTCCGGAACGGCGCGCGCACCACGATTCCCGCCCCCGCCGCCCATCGGAACCGACGCTCCGCCCCACGGGTGCCCCGGGCGCGGCTCGAGTGCACGTCGGAGCCCTTCCGCATCGACGCCCCGTACCGCGTCGGCGAACGGCGCCAGCTTCTGCCACCACTCGCGCAGCAGACCCGAATCGGTGTCCCGTTCCGCATCGGCGAACATGTCGAGCCAGGCGAGCGCCGCGGGAGCACCCGCCGCGCACAGCTCCTCACCCCACGCCAGCACGGCCGGTAGTGCCGAACGCGGTCCACCGCACAGCCGGTGGTAGCACTCGTCGACCAGCAAGGACCGCCACTCGTCGTCGACCGCCGCTGGCGCGGTGCCCCCGCCGAGGCCCTCCCGCCGTGCGAGGTAGTGCCGCGCCAACGACCTGTTTCCGGCCGCGAAGCGCTCCGGCGACCGCCCCCGCGAATAGCGCACCATCGCTTCGCGCACCACGTCGTCGTAGGTCAGGCGCCCCCGGCTTTCCCGGACGAACGGATGCCGCCGCAGCCGCCGGAAGACCTCACCCGCCCGGTCCGGCCCGACCAGAACGCCCAGCGCATCCTCGTCGAGCTCGCGCGGGAACGCGGCGAGCAGCGCGTCCTCGCGCTCGGCCACGTCCTCGACCCGGGTCGGCGAGCGACGCCGAATCCCGCACCTCGTCGGCGAGCTTCGACACCAGTAGCGGAAGCCCACCGGAGAGCCTGCTGACGGAGCCGAGGACGGTCACGTCCGTGATCCCCCGCCCCCCAGCAACGCCCTGATCTCGTCCTGGGTGAACGGTTCGAGGTGCCAGTTCTGGGTGATGGGCGCGTACTCGCCCCAGTTGTTGACGTCCAGCGGATGTTGTCCCGCGACGACCAGGACAAGGTTCATCGGAAGCTCCCCGAACCGGCCTTCCAACAGGCGCAGCAGCCAGGGTTCGAGCAACGCCGCGGTGTGCTCGTAGTTGTCGACGAACAGCGCCAGCGGGCGATGCTCGGCCAGCTTGCGCATGTCCTCGACCAGCAGCGGCGAGAGCTCGGCGACCGGGGACAGCAGCAGACGGGCCTGGTCGTGGGTGCGGAACTTCCCCGCGAGGAACGCGCGGGTCTGCTCGAGGCGGGCGGCGATCTCGTCCGAGGCGTACTCGTCGGTCACCGCGGTCAGTCCCGGCACGGCGGTCTTCGCGATTCCCCGGCCGATGGAGCACGCCGTGCGTGACGAACAGCTCCCTGGCCGCCGGCGGCGCCTGCGGATCGGAGAGCACGTCGTCCCTGCTCTTCACGTATTCGTCCAGACGGAGCTGGAAGGCTCGTGCCTGACCTCCCTGCCCCGCCCACTGTCGCGAGATCGCGGCGAGCGTGGAGACCACGTCCGGATCGACCTCGTCGATCACCGAGGTCAGCGCCTCCCCGTCCAGGGCGATCGCACGGAGCCTCCGCAGCAGCGCGGTCTTCCCGATCCCTGCCTGACCGCTCACGGAGAACACGAACCGCCGCCCCGGGGCGAGCGGATCCGAGTTCAGGTGCGCGCGAAACCCGTCGCACTGTCGGCTGCGGCCGATGAACGCGTCGCTCTGGCGCTGCCGGATGAGTTCTTGCAGGCTGCGGGCGCGCCGACCGTCCATCGGATCATCGTGCCAGCCCGAGCACCCCTTCCGGGGCGAAATCTCGCGCTGCGCTGCGCCACTCCCACCGCTGCACGGGAACGGCCACCTGACGGCGATGGCGGCGGGTCGTCGAAGATCGCCGGACGTGACCTCCCCCGCTCCCGGACCACACGAACCGTCGTCCCGTGATGAGGTGGTGGTGTGAGTGCGCAGCGGAAACCCGTCGACGTCGTGGGCATCGGTGCTGACGGCTGGGAAGGCCTGTCCGCGTCGGCGCGGCGGCGCGTCGAGGCGGCCGACGTCGTGTTCGGCAGCCGCCGCCAGCTCGACCTGGTCCCGCGAGGCGGGGCCGAGCACGTCGCCTGGCCGTCGCCGATGCTGCCCGCGCTGCCGGGGTTGTTCGCCGAGCACGACGGCCGGGCGATCTGCGTGCTGGCCAGCGGCGATCCCATGTTCCACGGTATCGGCGCCACCTTGGCCCGGGTGCTCGGCGCGGAGCGCCTGCGGGTGCTGCCGCACGTGTCGTCGGTGGCGCTGGCGTGCGCGCGGCTGGGCTGGGCGGAGCAGGACGCGACGGTGGTGAGCCTCGTCGGCGCGCACGCCGAGCTGCTGCACCCGGAGATCCAGCCGGGGCGGCGGCTGATCGTGCTCAGCTCCGACGCGCACACGCCCGCGCGGGTGGCGGCGCTGCTGGTGGCCCGCGGCTTCGGCGGCAGCACCTTGGCGGTGCTGGGCGATCTCGGCGCGCCCGAGGAGTCCCGGGTGGACGCGACGGCGGCCCGGTGGCCGCACCCGGAGGTGCCGGCGCTGAACGTGATCGGCGTGCACTGCGCGGCCGACGCCGACGCCGAACGCAGGCCGCGCACGCCGGGCCTGCCGGACTCGGCGTTCCAGCACGACGGGCAGCTCACCAAGCGCGACGTCCGCGCGCTCACGGTGGCCCGGCTGGCGCCGGCGCCCGGTGAGCTGTTGTGGGACGTCGGTGCGGGCGCCGGTAGCATCGCGATCGAGTGGATGCGCTGCGACCCGGCGAACCGCGCGGTCGCGATCGAGCACCGCGAGGACCGGGCGGCCCGCATCACGACGAACGCGATGACCCTCGGCGTCCCCGGCCTGAGCGTGGTCGTCGGCGCGGCGCCGGAGGCGCTGGACGGCTTGGACGCGCCCGACGCGGTGTTCGTGGGCGGTGGCGCGACCGCCCCGGGAGTGCTCCAACGCTGCTGGGACGCGCTGCGGCCGGGAGGCCGCCTGGTGGTGAACGCGGTGACGATCGAATCGGAGGTTCTGGTGGCGGACTGGTACGCCCGCTGCGGCGGTGAGCTGGTGCGGATCGCGGCGGAGCACGCTTCGCCGGTGGGCGGTTTCACCGGCTGGCGGCCCGCGATGCGGATCACCCAGTGGACGGTGACCCGATGACGGTGCACTTCATCGGAGCCGGTCCCGGCGCCGCCGACCTGATCACGGTGCGCGGGCGGGACGTGCTCGCCGCCTCCCCCGTCTGCCTGTACGCGGGCAGCCTGGTCCCGGTGGAGCTGCTGGAGCACTGCCCGGACGGCGCGCGGCTGGTCGACACGGCGAACCTGAACCTGGACGAGATCCTCGCCGAGCTGGTCGCCGCGCACGAGGCGGGCCGGGACGTGGCTCGGCTGCACTCCGGTGATCCGTCGGTGTTCAGCGCGGTCGCCGAGCAGATGCGCCGCCTCGACGCGGCCGGGGTGCCCTACGACGTGGTGCCCGGCGTGCCCGCGTTCGCCGCCGCCGCGGCGACGTTGAAGCGCGAGTTCACCGTGCCCGGCGTCGGCCAGACCGTGGTGCTCACCCGCACCTCGAAGCAGGCCACGCCGATGCCGGAGGGCGAGGACCTGGCGACGCTCGGCCGCAGCGGCGCGACGATGGTGCTGCACCTCGCGGTGAACCGGATCGAGGCGCTCGTCGAGGAGCTGGTGCCGAACTACGGGGCGGACTGCCCGGTGGCGGTCGTCGCCGGGGCGAGCCGCGCCGACGAGGTCGTGCTGCGCGGCACCCTCGCCGACATCGCCGACTCGGTGCGCGCCGCCGGGATCACCCGCACCGCGGTCGTCGTGGTCGGCGAGGTCCTCACCGCCGCCACCTTCCCGGACAGCCACCTGTACTCCACCACCCGCTGCCGCAGCTGACCGACCACGACGGGTGAGGAATCGCTTGATCGACGTCGTCGCACCCATCCAGACCGATCGCCTGACGCTGCGCCCGTTCGCCGAGGGCGACGTGGCGGACGTGTTCGCCTTCGAGTCGCTGCCGGAGGTGGCCCGCTACCTGTACAACGAGCCCCGCACCTCGGAGGACTGCGCGGCCCTGGTGGCGGAGCGCGCCGAGCGGACGTCGCTGCGCGCGGAAGGCGACAGCGTGGTGCTCGCCGTCGACCTGCACGGCACGGTGATCGGCCACGTCTCGCTGGCCTGGCTCAGCGAGCAGCACCGCCAGGGCGCGTTCGGTTTCGTCCTGCACCCCGGTCACCAGGGCCGCGGCTACGCGACGGAGGCCGCCGCGGAGATGCTGCGGATCGGTTTCGACCGGCTCGGCCTGCACCGGATCATCGGTCGCTGCGACACGCGGAACACGGGTTCGGCCGGGGTGATGGAGCGGCTCGGCATGCGCTTGGAGGCGCGCTTCGTGGAGTCCGAGATCTTCAAGGGCGAGTGGGGCGGCGAACTCCACTACGCGATGCTCGCGGCCGAGTGGCGCGCCTCCGCACGGTGAATCCGGGCCGAGCGGCGAATCCGGGCGGCCCGATCGCTCAGGTGAGCCGGTCGAGGGCGGGGCACTCGGAGTCGAGGATGTTGCGTTCCAGGCGTTCGAGGGTGCCCAGCACGGCGGTCTGCTCGTCGGCGGAGAGGCCGCTGGTGGTGGCCCGTTCGAGCTCTTCCCACATCCGCTCGACCCGGTCGCGCAGCGCGAGCCCGGCCGCGGTCGCTTCGACGAGCACGACCCGCCCGTCCTGGTCGCTGCGGGTGCGGCGGACGAACCCGGCGCGTTCCAGCCGCTGCACGGTGCGGGTCATGGTGGCGGAGTCGGAGCCGAGCACGTTGATCAGGTCGGTCTGCCGTTGCGTGCCGGTGTTCCACAGGTGCATCAGCAGCAGTTCCTGACCGGGGTGCAGGCCGCAGCCGCGCAGGAGCTGACCGGCGAACATCCGGTGCAGCCTGGCGAGCCGGAACAGCGCGTGGCTGACCGGCCCGGCGGTGGCGAAGCACGGCGGCACGATCTCCTCCGACGCGGGCACCGCGCAGCTCGGCGACTCGGCCATCGCGCCCCTTCCCCGTGAAGCTGACTGGTCAGTGAATGAACTCTCCACGATAACCGACCGGGCACCACCCCTCCGAAAGCTGTGATGAGCACTGCAGAAATCCCGCCGCGGGAAGATCTCGGGCGATTTAGCTGTTCGGACAGTTAACCGCGCCCCCTCCGGGAAGGATCACCATGCCCACCGCGTTCGATCCGCTCGACCTGGCCGGAACCCGACTGCGCAACCGCATCGCGATGGCCCCGATGACTCGCAGCCGCGCCGCCGGGAACCTGCCCGACGAGTCCACGACCACCTACTACCGGCAGCGCGCCACCGCCGGGCTGATCATCACCGAAGGCGTGCAGCCGTCGGTGCGCGGCCAGGGGTACCCGTCGACACCCGGCCTGCACAGCGACTCCCAGGTGGCCGCGTGGCGGAAGGTCACCGACGCGGTGCACGCGGAAGGGGGCGTGATCTTCGCGCAGCTGATGCATGCGGGGCGCATCAGCCACCCGAGTTCGCTGCCGGACGGGCGACCGCCGCTCGGCCCCTCCGCGGTCGCCGCGGAAGGCCGGATCTTCACCGCCGACGGCATGCGGGACCTGATCACTCCGGAGGAGCTCACCGAGGACGGCATCGCCGAGGTCATCGCCGAATTCGCCGCCGCCGCCCGCAACGCCGTCGACGCCGGGTTCGACGGCGTCGAGCTGCACGGCGCGAACGGCTACCTGCTGCACCAGTTCCTGTCCGACAACGCGAACCTCCGCACCGACGGCTGGGGAGGGTCGGTCGGAGGACGCATCCGCCTCACCGTCGAGGTCGCCCGCGCGGTGGCGGCGGCGATCGGTTCGCGCCGGGTGGGCCTGCGGATCTCCCCCGGCTCCGGCTCCAACGACATCGTGGAGCACGCGGTGGCCGAGTCGTACTCGGCGCTGATCGACGCGATCAACCCGCTGCACCTGGCCTACCTGCACGTGCTGGAGAGCCCGGACCGGGACCTGACGCTGCGGTTGCGCGACCGGTTCGACGGCGCGTTCCTGCTGAACCCGCACACCCCCGGCCGCCAGACCGGCACGGCGGACCTGCCGCTGGTCGAGCAGGGCGTCGCGGACGCGCTCACCTTCGGCTCGCTGTTCCTGGCGAACCCGGACCTGCCGGCGCGGCTGGCCGCGGGCGGCCCGTTCAACACCCCCGATGCCGCCACCCTCTACGGCGGCGGCGACCACGGCTACACCGACTACCCGCCCCTGGCGGCCTGACCCCGGCCGACCAGCGAACAGGAGACCACAATGGACGGAAACGCGATCACCGCGGAGTTCGCCGATCGGTTCAACTCGCCGATCATCGAGGAGTTCCGCGCGAACGGCGGGCAGGTGGGCGGCGAGCTCGCCGGAACGCCGATCCTGCTGCTGCACAACGTGGGCGCGCGCAGCGGCGCCACCCGCGTCAACCCGATGGCGTACGTGGAGCACGAGGGCCGCTACCTGGTGCTCGCCTCCAAGGCCGGGGCTGACGCGCATCCCGCCTGGTACCACAACTTGAAGGCGAATCCGGACGCCGTCGTCGAGGTCGGCACCGAGACGCTGCGGGTCCGCGCCGAGGAGCTCACCGGCGCCGAACGGGACGCCCGCTACGCCGAAGCGGCGGCGGCGTTCCCGGTCATGGCCGAGCACCAGAGCAAGACCGACCGGGTCATCCCGATCATCGCCCTGACGCCCACCGGCGGCTGAACGACCGGGCGGGCGCCCCCGCGCGGGCGCCCGCCGCGCGGACGGATAGCGCGGAGCGGGGCCGTACACTGCGCGCATGGCTGAGCGGCTTTCCACGAGGGAGATCTCCCGGCGAGCGGTCCGCCAGAAGATCGAGTCCGTGGCGATGGAGTTGTTCCTGGAGAAGGGCTTCGACGCCACGACCGTCGACCAGATCGCCGCCGAGGCGGGGATCTCCGCGCGCAGCTTCTTCCGCTACTTCCCCACCAAGGAGGACGTCGTCATCGGCGACCCGGTGGAGTACGGCACCGTGCTGCGGGATGCGCTGGAAGCCCGCCCGGCCGAGGAGGACGCCGTGCACGCGGTGCGCGGCGCGCTGGTGGAGTTCATCGGCGCGGTGGCCGAGAACCCGGCGGCGGTGGGCATCTCGACGATCGTGCTGACCACGCCGTCGCTGTGGGCCAAGCACCAGGAGAAGCAGCGGGTGTGGGCGGAGCTGTTGCAGCCCGAGACCCTGCGCCGCCTGGGCGGCGCCCCGCACCCGGAGCTGCTGGCCACGGCGATCCTGGAGTCGGCGTTGGCGACGTTCCACGCGAGCCTGATGCACTGGGCTTCCCGCGATGGCAACGACGACCTGCACGAACTGTTCCGGTTGGCGACGGCGGCGACGGCGGGGACACCACCCTCGACGTGACAGTTACCGTCGAACTTGACAGCTACTGACGTGTTTAACATACACTGCCAGAACATCGTCTGGCAGGAGTTGCTCATGTCCCTCATCACCACCCCCTTCGGTTCGAGCACCACTGCGGACGAGGTCGCGGCCGGCCACGACCTCACCGGCAAGCGCGCGGTCGTCACCGGAGCCGCCTCCGGGATCGGCGTCGAGACGGCCCGCGCGCTCGCCCGCGCCGGAGCGGAGGTCACCATCGGCGTCCGCGACCTGGCCGCGGGTCGCGCCGCCGCCGACGACATCGGCGCGACCACCGGTGCCGAGGCCCGGGTCGCCGAACTCGACCTCCTCGACCTCAACGGCGTGCGCCGATTCGCCGCCGAGTGGCGCGGACCGCTGCACCTGCTGATCAACAACGCCGGCGTGATGGCCGTGCCGGAGCTCCGGCGCACCCCCGAGGGCTGGGAGCAGCAGTTCGCCACCAACCACCTGGGCCACTTCGAGCTGGCCACCGGCCTGCACGCGGCGCTCGCCGAAGCCGGGGGCGCGCGGATCGTCGCGGTGTCCTCCAGCGGTCACCACGCCTCGCCCGTCGTGTTCGACGACCTGCACTACGAACGCCGCCCCTACGACCCGTGGAGCGCCTACGGGCAGTCCAAGTCCGCGAACGCGCTGTTCGCGGTGGAGGCGACCCGGCGCTGGAGCGGCGACGGGATCCACGCCAACTCGCTGATGCCCGGCGGGATCATGACCGCCCTCCAGCGCCACATCCCCGCCGAGACCCGCGCCGAGTGGTCCAGGGCACCGATGCTGAAGACCCCGCAGCAGGGCGCCGCCACCTCGCTCGTCGCGGCGCTCGCCCCCGAATTCGCGGAGATCGGCGGGAAGTACCTGGAGGATTGCGCGGAGTCACCGGTCATCGCCGACGACGCCGAGACGACCCCCGTGAGCGGCGGTGTCCGGCGGTGGGCGCTGGACCCGGAGGCCGCCGAACGGCTCTGGGAGGTCTCGCGGCGGCTGCTCGACGACGCGGCCTGAGATCTCCGGCGCGCCCGGTGATCTCGGACGCTGGGACCTGTTCCCCAGGGGCACCTCCGTTCCCTAGTCTCGACGCGTTTGATCTTCATCAGCACGACCGCAGGAGGAGCACGTCCAGTGGAGGGGAACGAGATCACCGCGACCGCGGCGGCGCGCTTCAACGCCCCCGTGATCGCGAAGTTCCGGGCGAACGGCGGCCTGGTGGGCGGAACCTTCGCCGGGATTCCGCTGCTGCTGCTGCACAGCACCGGCGCCCGGACCGGCCGCGACCACCTCACGCCGTTGGCGTACCTGGAGCACGAAGGCCGCTACCTGGTGTTCGCCTCGAAGGCGGGCGCCGACATCCACCCCGACTGGTACTTCAACCTGAAGGCCAATCCGGCCGCCCGCATCGAGATCACCACCGACGTCGTCGACGTCCGCGCCCACGAGCTCATCGGGGTGGAGCGCGACATCAGGTTCGCCCAGATGACGGGCCTGTTCCCGTACTTCGCCGCGCACCAGGCGAAAACGGAGCGCGTCTTCCCCGTGCTCGCCCTCGCCACCGGCTGATCCCGGCGAGAGTCGCGCAGCGGTACCGCGGGAGCCGCGCGGTTGCTCTACTCGATGGGCCGGGGGATCGCGCGAGGAAAGGAGAGCTCCGCATGGCTCAGCCGCTCGCAGGGAAGTCGGCGCTGGTGACCGGCGGGTCGCGCGGGATCGGCGCGGCCATCGCCCGCCGCCTCGCCGAGCACGGCGCCGCCGTCGTGATCACGCACTCGAACTCGGCGGAGGCGGCGCGGCGAGTGGCCGCCGGGATCAGCGCCGACGGTGGACGCGCGGTGGCCGTGCGCGCGGACGCCGGGGTGCCCGAGCAGGTCCGGGCCGCGGTCACCCGCGCCGTCGAGGTGTTCGGCGGCTTGGACGTCCTGGTCAACAACGCCGCGACGGTCGCCACCGGTGTGCTCGACGAGTTGTCGCTGGAGGAGTTCGACCGGGCGCTGTCGATCAACGTCCGCGGGCCCTTCGTCGCCATCCAGGAGGCGTCGAAGCACCTGCCGGACGGCGGGCGGATCATCAACATCGGCACCTCGATGGTCGAGCACAACCCGTTCACCGGGAAGCTCGCGTACGTCACGAGCAAGTCCGCCCTCGCCGGGCTCACCCGCAGCGCCGCCCGCGACCTGGCATCGCGCCGGATCACCGTGAACAACGTCCAGCCCGGCGCGATCGACACCGCGCTGAACCCGGCCGACGGCCCCCGCTCGCACGTGCTGCAGGCCATGATCCCGCTGGGCCACTTCGGCACCGGCGAGCAGATCGCGAGCCTGGTGGCCCACCTCGCGAGCCCCGAAGCCGACTACATCACCGGAGCCACGATCAACGCCGACGGCGGCTACGCCACTTGAGCTCCGCCCGTCCTCCGTCCTGCTCTGGGGGGTGGCGGAACCTCGCGGGCTGTCCTTTCCAGGTGAGCCGCGTTCGTGGTCGTTGTCCTGTCAGCGGCGAAGCCGCTGAGCAGTGACCAGCTTGAGCAAAACGACCACCGGCGGGTTCTCAGCGGCCTTCTCGCGAGGACAGCGATTTCGCCGTGTATCGGACATACATCAGAAATCGATCCCGCAGCGAGAAGGCCGCTGAGGTTCCGCTACCTGACCCGCTACTCAAGCCAAGATAAAAAACCGCAATCACCGGTCAAAAGTGCCCATTCTGGTGCTTGTGGTGAAGTCTGCCCAGGTGGCGGCGGTGAACGTCAGGATCGGGCTGGTGGGGCCGAGTTTGGAGTCGCGGACGCCGACGTGGCCCGCCGCCGCGCCGACTTCGACGCAGCCGTTGGCGGCGTGGCTGCGACTGGACTTCCGCCAGCGGGTGATGCGGCCGGTCATGCGTGTTCCTCCAGAACTCGTTTGATCAGGTCGTTGGAGTCGGACGTCTTCAGCGCCGTCGACCGCAGCCGGTCGAACGCCGCCCGGAACGGGGCCACCGCGGCGGGTTCCTCGTAGTAGAGGACTTCGATCCGGTTCTCCACGTAGGCGGTGCCGAGCTCGTGGTCGAACTCCGGCGGGTAGGTCAGGAGCATGAACGCGCCGTCGACGCCGGTGAGCAGACCCGCCGAGAACGGCTGGATCCGGATCTCGACGTTCGGCTGCTCGTTCCACTCCAGCAGCGCCTCCAGCTGCGCGACGTGCACGCCGAGTCCGCCGTTGACGTGGTGCAGCGCGGCCTCGCTGAGGATGGCGTGCACCGAAGGGGACCGGCCGCCGCCGAGGACTTCGCGCTGCCGGGCCATCCGCAGTTCGACGCGGCGTTCGCGGTCCTTCTTGCGCAGCTTCGGGGCGCCGCCCCGCACGATCGCGTCCGCGTACGCCCAGGTCTGGAACAGGCCCGGCACCAAGTGGGTGTCCCAGCTCTCGACCCGGTCGGCCATCGTTTCGACGCCGAGGAACAGCTTCAGGTAGTCCGGCAGCGCTTCCTCGGAGTCGAACCTGATCCACCAGTCCGTGCTCTTGCGGCTGCGGTCCCGCAGCGACAGGAAGAAGTCGACGCGGTCCCCGGCGCCGTAGAAGCGCAGCAGCGTTTCGAGCTCCAGGGGTTTCGGCATCCGGCGGCCGACTTCGAAGTGGCCGATGTTCTGGACGCTGCCGCGCACGGCTTTCGCCGCTTCGGCTCGGGTGATCCCGGCCCGTTCGCGCAGCCGCGTCAGTTCCCAGGCGATCCAGCGCTTCAGCGCCGTCGGACTCGTGCTCACCCGCCGCCCTCTCCGTGTCGTGGCGTTAGGAGTGTGCCCGTCCGCGGCGACCAACATCATCACCCGATCAGGGATCTAGTCCGGAGCAAGTGCCGAATGTAGCGTGCTCCACATCGGTGATCACCGTTTCGCCAGGTGGGGGCGGCACTTCGCTCGGCTCCGGCACCGCCGATGCGGTCCGATCGATCCGCTCCGACGCGGTTCGGACCCGATCTCCTCCCGTCGAACGGAGTTCGCGCCATGGATGCGATCGGCAACCTGCGACACCTCGTCGAGCGGGGGTTCCAAGGCGCTCCGGTGCACAACGACGTCGGCGACCTGGACGCCCTGATGTACGTGCGGCACTGGCCGGCGGGCGTGGTCGATGTGGTCATCGTCTACTCGCACGAAGAGGCTTTCGCCTACCGCGCGAGCGGAATCGACCCGGACGCCTCGCTGCTCAACTTCCCGGCGCGGGTCCACTGGCGGCAGGCGGGGCACCCCGATTCGGTCACCACCGCCGTGCTCGGCCTCGACGAACCCTGAGCTCAGGCGCGCAACTCCCGCAGCACCCAGGACATCGCCCGGGTCACGGCCGCGCGAGAGGCGGGCGCGTGGTCGAGGACGTCGAACGAGTGCCGGCCTTCCGGCACGTCGATCACGTCGAGGTGCGCGCCGCGCTGGTGCGCCTGCGCGGTGAAGGCCCCGACCCCGTCCGCGATCTCGGCGTCCTCCAGCCCGGCCCTGGTCAGCAGGATCGGCAGCGAACCCGCCGAGGCGAGCGCCTCCGCCGGGCGGAACCGGGCATCGACTTCCCAGCCCGGCAGCGGCGCCAGCACCGGGTAGCTCGCGGCGACGCAGCGGAGCCACTCCGGCGCCCCGCCGATCCAGTCGGCCGTGAGCAGTCCGCCGCCGGAGAAGAACCACAGCGCCACCCGATCCCGGTCCGCTCCGGGGAGTTCTCGGGCTCGCGCGACCGCGTCGGCGAGCGCGTCCGCCGCCACCGGGTAGTCCGCGGGCGAGTGCAGCGGGTGATCGACGGTGATCCCGATGGCACCGCTACCGGCGGCCAGCGAGCCGTAGCCCCGGAACACCGGCCATTCCCGAGGAGTCGGCCGCAGCTGCGGCGGGAGCGGGCCGCCGTGCACGAACACCACCAACGGCAGCGGCTCCCCCGCCTCCTCGCCCGGCCGGTACACGTCGATCGCGCCGTCCCGCTCCGGTTCGATCTCGGCCACGGGGAGCACGAACGGCTGCAGGTACGTCGGTTCCGCCATGGCTCGATCACACCAACGCGCCCGGTTGCGGCGCAACGGATTTGCGGGCTCTCCCGGCACGATCCCCGCTCGACGCCGTGCGGCCGTCCTGCCCGTGGCCCTGATCACATCGGAGTTGAGCATGCCGCTGCGGCCGGGTGTCTGCTGCGTCCCGCAGTGATCGTGCCGCTCCTGGAGCGGTCGCACCTCGCCCACCGCCGTCCTGGGAGGAACAAGTGAAAAGATCCCGCGCCGTCGCCTGCGCCGCCTCCGCGCTCGTCGCCTGCACGCTGACCGGCACCGCCGCCGTCACCGCCGCCACCGCGGCACCCGGCTCCGGGGCCGTCGCCACCGCCGACGACCCGGTCACCCACGAGGACAACGACCGCGTCCCGGAGGGCGCCGCCTGGACGCAGCACTACTTCCCGTCCGCGGACGGTTCCGGCACCGAGCTGCACGCCGACGTGCTGCTGCCGGAAGGGCTCGCCGAGGGCGAGCAGGTGCCGGTCATCATGTCGGCGGGCTCGTACTTCGGGCACTCCGGGCAGATGAGCGACGAGGGCTGGGAGCACACCGGCCCTTCGGACCGCTTCTACGACTTCATCGAAGGCACCGACCTGTTCCAGCGCGGCTACGCGTTCGTCATGGTCGACACGCGCGGCTTCGGCGGCTCCACCGGCTGCCTCGACTTCGGCGGACCCGGCGAACAGGCCGACGTCGAAGCGGCGATCGACTGGTCCGCGGCCCAGCCGTGGTCGACCGGCGCGGTGGGCATGTACGGCAAGTCCTACGACGCGATCACCGGGCTGATCGGCAACAACCTGGACCAGGACGCGCTCAAGGCCGTCGTCGCTCAGGAGCCCATCTGGGACCTGTACCGCAACATCCACTCCAACGGCGTGCCCCGCACGACCATCGCGCACACCGCCACCACCTACAACGAGATCGCGGCGCAACCGCAGCTGCCGGACGACGATCCCCGCTACCGCGCCAACGCCGCCTACGAGCAGGCCCACCCGGAGTGCCTGCTGGACAACCTCGCCGGGTACCAGACCGGTGACCGGGAATCCGAGTACTGGCGGGCTCGCGACCTCGCCGAACAGGCGAAGGGCACCGACACGCCGCTGTTCGTCACCCAGGGCTTCCTGGAGTGGAACACCGAGGCCGAGGCGATCCAGGAGTACCTCGACAACCACCAGGGCCCCGAGCGCGGCTGGCTCGGCCAGTGGGACCACAAGCGCGGCAACGAACGCACCGCCGACGGCCGCCTGGAGATGGGTCGCGAAGGCTGGTTCGAGGAGACGATCTCCTTCTACGACCAGCACCTCAAGGGCGTCGAACCGCCGGTCGCGCACCCGAACTACGCGATCCAGGACAGCGGCGGCGCGTGGCGCGCGCAGGAGACCTGGCCGACGCCCGACGGCACCGCGACCGTCCCGCTCGGCGGCGGGTCCTACGTGGACGACGGCGCGGAGGGCGGGCCCACGGCCGAGAACACCTTCACCGCGTTCTCCGAGCCGCTCGCGCGGGACACCCGGCTCACCGGCACGCCGCGGATCTCGCTGGAGGCCGAGGGGCGCGGCAACGCCATGGTCCAGCTCTACGACGTCGCCCCGGACGGCAAGGCCGTCATGTTCGACGAGCAGGTCTCCGTGCTGAACGCCGGCACCACGGCCTTCGACCTGAAGTCGACGGACTGGACGCTGCCCGCCGGGCACTCGCTGGCCGTGGGCATCGGCACCGTCCAGCCCAGCGGCGTCACCGCGCCCTTCCGGGACTGGATGGACTCGCCCTCCCGCGAGACGATCGACGTCACCGGCGCCCGGCTCGACCTCGCGCTGGAGGACCCGTCCGACGACGCCGCCACCGAGGGCGCCCGAGCACCGTGGCTGGACACCTACCTGCTGCTGAACACGAAGGACCTCCCCCTCGGCGACCCGACCTTCACGCTGCCCCCGGCTCGCCCCTGACCGCGCGACCACCCGGCCCCGCCGCTCCCGAACCGGAGCGGCGGGGCCGACCACTCGGCGGGCTTCAGCTCCACCAAGAAGGATCAAATCTTTCGTTTCGTTCGATTCGTTCGTACCTTTCGGTTAGGATGACGTCGGCAACACGCCCCTGCCGGACGGAGCACGATGATGACCGCGTCGCTCGAACAGCACACGGTGCTGCCTCCTGACGAATCCGCCCACGCGGTCCTCCAGAAGCTCGCGGGCGCTTTGAACACGGAGCGTGCCCAGCAAGCGAAGCTCGTGAGCGCGGACGGCGACGAGCTGGAGATGCCGGACGAGATCTACGAGGTGCTGCGCGAAGTGGTCGCCGCGATGTCCAGCGGCCTGGCCGTCACCATCGCCCCGCTGCACGCGATGCTGACCACCCAACAAGCCGCCGACCTGCTGAACATCTCCCGTCCGACCCTGGTCAAGCTGCTGGAATCAGGCCGGATCCCGTTCGAACAGCGCTCCAGCCACCGCCGCCTCCGGTTGGCGGACGTGCTGGAGTACGAGCGCGGCTCCCGGCAGGTGCAGCAGACCGCTCTGGACGAGATGACCCGAGCGGCCGTGGAGGACGGCAGTGCGGACGACGACATCGGGTTCATGCGCACTCGGTGATCGTGAGCTTCCCCGCCTTCCTCGATTCCTGCGTGCTCGTTCCGATCAACGTCACGGACGTGGTGCCGAGATTCGCCGAGGAGCGCAGCGGTTGCCATCGGTTCGGTGGTCGTAGCGAGGTCGGCGCCCCCACGATCGTTGCTCGCACTCGGTGCTGAATCCGGCCGGAGCTGGTCGAGCACGTTCAGCGCTGTTCGAACGGGGCGTGGCCGACTAGGTCTCCTGCTCGGTTGATGACCAGGATCTCCACGTCGATCGGGGCTCCCTGCAACGTGGTGAGGGAGAAGTCGCGGGCTCGGGTGGCGATGAGGTCGCCGAGCGGAATGCCCGCCTCCTGGCACAGGGTCAGCGCTTCCAACGCGGTGTTGGCGTTGCGGACGCGGTGGGCGAACTCCGCGGAGCCGCCCGCGTCGCCGACGATGTTCGCCAGCAGGGCGAAGTTCACCTGGGAGCGCTTCGAGTGCAGGTCCAGGTGCCCGTCGGCGAGCTTGGCGAGCTTGCCGATGCCGCCCGCGATCGTCAGCCGCGGCACGGGATTGCGGCGCAGGTACTTCAGCACCGCGCCGGCGAAATCACCCATGTCCAGCAGCGCTTCCGGCGCGAGCTCGTAGGTGCGCTCCACCAGCTTCTCCGAGGTGCTGCCGGTGCATCCGGCGACGTGGGTCAAGCCCTCGGCGCGCGCGACGTCCACGCCGCGCCGGATGCTGTCGATCCACGCCGAGCACGAGTACGGCACCACCACCCCGGTCGTGCCCAGGATCGACAGGCCGCCGAGGATGCCCAGCCGCGGGTTCCAGGTGTGGCGGGCGAGTTCCTCGCCGTTCTCGACGGAGATCTCCACGACCACGTCACCGGTGCCGCCGTGCTCGGCGGCGACCCGCTGCACGACCTCGCGGATCAGCTTGCGGGGCACCGGGTTGATGGCGGGTTCGCCCACGGGCAGCGGCAGGCCCGGTTTCGTCACGGTGCCGACACCGGTTCCGGCGCGGAACACGACGCCCGCTCCGGGCTCGGCGCGGCGCACCGTCGCCGACACCAGGGCGCCGTGGGTCACGTCCGGGTCGTCCCCGGCGTCCTTCACGATCGCCGCCATCGCCGAACCGGCGTCGAGGCGTTCGCGGGCGAGGGCGAACGCGGGCCGGTGCCCCTTGGGCAGCACGATCTCCACCGGGTCCGGGAAGGTCCCGGTCAGCAGCGCCGTGTACGCGGCGGCGGTGGACGCCGTCGCGCACGCGCCCGTGGTCCACCCGTAGCGCAGCGCGGGGCCTTCCTGACCAGTCATGATGCCGCCTCCTTCACCGTGAAAGGGTGCACGCATGCACAGCAGCGACGCGACCGGGGTGCGGCGCATCCTGGTGCTCGGCGGGACCGGCGAGGCCCGCGACCTCGCCGCGCGGCTCGGCGACGACGCGGGCGTGCACGTGATCTCCTCGCTGGCGGGCCGGGTGCGCGATCCGAAGCTGCCCGCCGGGGAGGTCCGCGTCGGCGGGTTCGGCGGCGCCGACGGGCTCGCCGCGTGGCTGCGCGAGCACCGCATCGACGCGGTGGTCGACGCGACGCACCCGTTCGCGCGGGTCATCACCGCCAACGCCGCACGCGCCTGCGCGCTGGCGGGCACGCCGCTGCTGGTGCTGCGCCGTCCCGCGTGGGAAGCGGAACCGGGCTGGCACCTGGTGGGCTCGCTGGACGAGGCCGCCGCCGCGCTGCCGGGGCTCGGCGAGCGGATCTTCCTCAGCACCGGCCGCCAGGGCGTGGGCCGGTTCGCGCACCTGGACCTGCGGTTCCTGCTGCGCGCCGTCGACCCGCCGGACCCGCCGCTGCCGCCGCACCTCACGACGCTGCTGGCGCGCGGACCGTTCACCTTCGACGACGAGGTGGCGCTGCTGCGCGAGCACCGCATCGACGTGCTGGTCACGAAGAACAGCGGCGGCCCGATGACCCGCGCGAAGCTCGACGCGGCGCGGGAGCTCGGCGTCGCGGTGGTCGTGGTGCAGCGGCCACCCGAACCGCGGGTGCCCGCCACCACCGTCGAGGAAGCGCTGGAACGCCTGCGTCACGCCGGGTAGCGGCGCGGGGTGAACACCGCGCCACCGACCGCCCTGGTCGTCGACGAGCCGATCACCAGCAGGCAACGCATGTCCACATCGGACGGATCGAGGTCGCCGAGTTCCACCGTCCGCACGGATTCCTGCGGCCCGCCCACGTCCCGCCCGATGATCACCGGGGTCTCCGGCGCGCGGTGCTTGAGCAGCGCGTCGCGGGCGGCGCCGACCTGCCAGGTCCGGCTCCGCGACGCCGGGTTGTAGATCGCCATCGCCAGGTCCGCCTTCGCCGCCGCCTCCAAGCGCTCGACGATGATCTCCCACGGCTTGAGCCGGTCCGACAACGACAGCACGCAGTAGTCGTGGCCCAGCGGAGCGCCGACGCGGCTCGCCACGGCCTGCGCGGCGGTCAGGCCGGGCAGCACCCGCACCGGGACGTCGGTGAACCGCTCCTCGGTCGCGACCTCCAGCACGGCGCTGGCCATCGCGAACACGCCCGGATCGCCGGAGGACACCACCACGACCCGCGAACCGCGCCGGGCCAGGTCCAGCGCGAACTCGGCGCGCTCGGCCTCGACCCGGTTGTCCGAGGCGTGCTTGCGCTGGCGCGGATTGGTCGCGAGCCGGTCCAGGTAGGGGCCGTAGCCGACGAGGTCGTCGGCGGCGGCGACGGCGGTGTGGGCCTCCGGGGTCGTCCACTGCGGACCCGCGGGGCCGAGGCCGACGACCACGACCTCGCCGATGCCGGGCTCGCGCGCCGCGGCGGGCGCGGATTGCTCAGTCGTGGCAGGGGAAACCGGGACGCCGGTCGCGTCCGTCAGGTTCAGCGGGCTGCCCGAGTTCACCGGGCTCGGCAGCAGCGCCAGCGAGAAGTACGGCACCGACGCCGGATCCACCTCGGCCAGCGGCAGCAACCGCTGGCGCTCCGTGGTGGCGCGCTCCACGAAGTACGCCTCGTCGAGCCGTCCCGCCTTCTCGAACGCCTCCTTCACACCGTCGAAGGTGCGGCCCAGCTTCATCACCGCGGCCGCGTCCGTCGAGGCCAGGTGCTCGGCGAGCTTGTCCGGCTCCAGCGTCCCCGGCAGCACCGTCAGCACCTCGTCGCGCTCCGCCAGCGGGCGCCCCAGCATCGCGGCGGCGCCGCTGACGGAGGTCACGCCGGGGATCGCGGCCACGTCGAACCGGCCCACCAGGCGCTTGTGCATGTGCATGTAGGAGCCGTAAAAGAACGGGTCGCCCTCGCACAGCAGCGCCACGGTGCGCCCGGCGGCGAGGTGCGCGGCGAGGCGTTCGGCGGCCTCGGCGTAGAACTCGTCGATCGCGCCCTGGTAGCCGCCGGGGTGGTTCGTGGTCTCCGTCGTCACCGGGTAGACCAGCGGTTCCTCGACCTGACCGGCCCGCAGGTACGGCTCGGCGACGGACCGCGCGATGCTGCGGCCGTGCCGGGCGCTGTGGTAGGCGATCACGTCGGCCTCACCGATCAGCCGCGCCGCCTTCACCGTCACCAGCTCCGGATCTCCCGGTCCGAGCCCGACGCCGAACAACCTGCCTGCCTGCTCCACGGTGCTGCTCACTCCTGTTCGCTCGCGATCGCGTTGATGGCGGCCACCGCCATCGCGCTGCCACCTCGGCGGCCGTGCACCACGAGGTGCTCCAGCTCCGGGTGGTCGGCCAGTGCCTGCTTGGACTCGGCTGCGCCGATGAAACCGACGGGCAGGCCGAGCACGGCGGCGGGCTTGCCCGCTCCGGCGTCGACCATCTCCAGCAGCCGGAACAGCGAGGTGGGCGCGTTGCCGACGGCCACCACCGCGCCGTCGAGCCGGTCCCGCCACAGCTCCATCGCCGCCGCGCTGCGCGTCGTGCCGAGCTCCTGCGCCAGCTGCGGCACCTGCGGGTCGCCGAGGGTGCAGAGGATGTCGTTGTCCGCCGGGAGGCGACGCCGGGTGACGCCCGCGGCGACCATCGCGGCGTCGCAGAACACCGGCGCCCCGGCGCGCAGCGCTTCGCGGGCGGCCAGGACCGCGTTCGGCGACCAGGCGATGTCGCGCACCAGGTCGACCATGCCGCAGGCGTGGATCATGCGGACGGCGACTCCGGCGACTTCCGGTGGCATGCCGTCGAGTTCCGCTTCGGCGCGGATCGTCGCGAAGGAGCGGCGGTAGATCTCCGCGCCCTCCCGGATGTACTCGTAGCCACCGGTGCCCTCGGCCCCGGCTGGATTGCGTCCGGTACTCACACTGCCCTCCGTGCCGCTTCGAGCGCGGCGGATAACTCGCCGGCGGGTTCGCCGCCGACCTCGTAGCCGGCCTCGGTGGCCAGCACTTCCACTCCTCGTCCCGCCGGTCGGCCGCAGCGGCGCGAGCAGCCCGCCCAGTGCACCGGCAACGCGCCGGGCCGGGCGGCGCGCGCCGCGTCGGAGCGCACGTCGGCGAGGGATTTGGCGCAGCCGGGGCTCCCGGTGCACGCGGTGACCCCGGCCAGCGGCGCGGCGGTGTCCACCACGAAACCGGCTCCGTCCATTTCGGACAGCAGGGTCGTCGCGTCGTGCTCGGGGATTCCGGGCAGCAGCAGGGTGCGCCACGGCGTGAGCCGCAGCGGGCGGTCCAGGGCGGCCAGCGCCGCGACCTGCTCGGCGTTCAGCCTGCCCAGCGGGGCGCCCAGCGCGAGGCTCACCCGGCCGTCGCGGCGGTGCAGGACGCCGAGATCGGCGTGGGTGGCGACGGGCTCGACGGGACGACCCGGACCGGAGTGGCACGTCGTTGCGGGAGAAGACCCGACGCCGCCGGCCGGTTCCCCCACGCCGGGGGCGGAACCGGCGCGTTCAGCGGCACCGCTCGCGCTGATGGGCCGCTCGGTGCGTTCAGCCGATCCGCCGGCTGCGGCAGGAACGGTCCCGGCACGCTCAGCGGAACCGTCCGTGCCGGGAGCAGATCCGGTGCTGTCAGCGGACTCCGCGCCGGTGTCGGCGATCGGCGCACCGTCCTCCGCCGGGCCCGGTTCGGCGATGACGCGCGCGGCGATCAGCCGGGGACCGTCGGTGAGTTCGGCGAGCCGCCAGCTCGCCGACTCCTGCCGCCGCCGTTCCGCGAGGAACGCCTCCGCCGCGAGCACCGCGGCGCGCGCCGCGTCCGCGGTCGCGACCCGGATTCCTTCGTCCGCACCGGACAGCAGCACCGCGACCGAACCGTCCGCCGGGGCGAGCCCGATGTCGGCGGCGAGCCCGGCGACGTCGCCCCGCCCGTCGTCCACGGTGAACAGGAACCGCCCCGGCAGCTCCGCGAGCGCGGGCGCCGCGCACAACCGCCGGTCGAGCTCGGTCGACACCGCGTGCACGTCCAGCGACCCCGCGTCGTCGCAACCGGTGTAGGGCGAGGCGATGATGTTGCGCACCCGCTCGTGCGTCGGCGAGGGCAGCAGGCCCGCGTCGGCCAGCGTCGCCGCGAACTCCGCCACGGCGTGCGGCGCGAGCCCGCGGACCTGGAGGTTCGCCCGCGAGGTCAGCTCCCAGCCGCCGTCGCCGAGCTCCGCCGCGGCGGCCAGCGCCCGCACCTGCCGCGCGTCGAGCCGCCCGCCCGGCACCCGGACCCGGGCCAGGCCGCCGTCGGCGGCCTCGTGCACCCGCAGCGCGCCGGGGCACGCGTCCGGTTCGGCTCGTGGCGGCACGGTTCTCCCCGCTCTCATCGCTCGTGGTCGGTCGGAACTCCCAGCGCACGGCGCGGGTCTCCGGTGGTGCGCGGCCCTGGGCGCGCACCGGCGGTCGTCGATACTACGGCCAGGCCTCGTTGCGGACGCAAAACGCGATGTGCCTCACCACAGCCACCCCCGACCCGGCGGCCTCCCCCGCACGACCGCCCCGCGAACCCCGGCCGGACCTTGTTCAAGCCCTCGCAATTTCGCGAGAAATCGAACGCCCCCGGCGTGCCGGACACCCCATGTGGACAACTCGTTTCCCCTGATCAGAAGTGGTTCCACGGCCGGGATCAGGAACGTTCACCTCGATCGGGTCGTTCGATTTCTCCCGAAATTGCGGGAATCGTCCACAACGTGACGAGTGGGGGCGGCGTGCGGGGGTGCGCCGGTGTCGACCGAGTTCGCGGTGAGGGGATTCCTCGGCGAGCGCTCGTGTCCGGTGGGTGACCGTCGCGCGAGCGTTCCGCCGAACGGCGCGGTGCCACGTGCGTGATCTCTCGCGCACCAGCGCAGCAGGCCACTTGACGAACGATCGCCCCGTTGCGGAGAGTGGTCGACGGCGACGAGTGGAGGAAGCCGGTGCGAGTCCGGCGCGGTCCCGCCACTGTCACCGGGGAGCGGACTCCGCACAACGAAGGTCACTGCCCGCGCACGTGCGCGGACGGGAAGGCCGGAGCGAGCGCCGATCCGGGAGCCAGGACACTCCGCGCCGCCACCGCCCGGTCCGACACCGGGTGCCGACGACTCCGGGGCGAGGACCCCGAGGAAGGTTGACCATGCGTCCTGTCCGCATGCCCGCGTCCCTGCTCAGCCGGGAGCGTGCCGCATGATCCTGCTGCTGTCCACATCGGACACCGATCTGCTCAGCGCACGCGCCAGCGGTGCGGACTTCCGCCTCGGCAACCCGGCCCGGCTCGGCGTGGACGACCTGCCGCCGCTGCTGGAGGGCGCCGACCTGGTGATCGTGCGGCTGCTCGGCGGCCGCCGCGCCTGGGAGGAGGGCCTCGACGCGCTGCTCGCGGGCCCGCGCCCGGTGGTGGTGCTCGGCGGTGAGCAGGCCCCGGACGCGGAGCTGATGGAGTGCTCCACCGTTCCCGGCGGCGTGTGCGCGCAGGCCCACGCCTACCTCGCGCAGGGCGGCCCGGAGAACCTGACGCAGCTGTTCAACTTCCTGTCCGACACGGTCCTGCTCACCGGCCACGGCTTCGAGCCGCCGGTGGAGACGCCGAAGTGGGGCTTGTTGGAGCGCGAGCCGCGCAACGCCGAGGGCCCGAAGGTGGCGGTGCTCTACTACCGGGCGCACCACATGGCGGGCAACACCGCGTTCGCGCACGCCCTCTCCGACGCCATCGAGGACGCGGGCGGCCGGGCGATGCCGGTGTTCTGCGCGTCGCTGCGCGCCCCGGAACCGGGCCTGCTGGACACGTTGCGCCAGGCCGACGCGCTGATCGTGACGGTGCTCGCGGCGGGCGGTACGAAGCCCGCGACGGCCTCGGCCGGTGGGGACGACGAAGCGTGGGACGTGGGCGCGCTCGCCGACCTGGACGTGCCGATCCTGCAGGGCTTGACGCTGACCTCCAGCCGCGAAGCGTGGCAGGACAACGACGAGGGCCTGTCCCCGCTGGACATGGCCACGCAGGTCGCGGTGCCCGAGTTCGACGGTCGGCTGATCACGGTGCCGTTCTCGTTCAAGGAGAACGACTCGGAGGGCCTGCCGGTGTACGTGGCGGACCCGGAGCGCGCGGCGCGCGTCGCGGGCATCGCCGTGAAGCACGCCCGGCTGCGGTACGTGGAGCCGAAGGACAAGCGCCTGGTGCTGATGCTCTCGGCGTACCCGACGAAGCACTCCCGCATCGGCAACGCGGTCGGCCTGGACACCCCGGCGAGCGCGGTGGGCCTGCTGCAGCGGCTGCGCGAAGCCGGTTACGACATCGGCCCGGAGGACGGTCCGGACGCGCTGCCCGGCGTGGCCGCGCAGGACGGCGACGCGCTGGTGCACGCGCTGATCGCCGCCGGTGGCCAGGACCCGGATTGGCTCACCGAGGAGCAGCTGTCCGGCAACCCGGTGCGCATCCCCGCGAAGCGCTACGCCGACTGGTTCGCGACGCTGCCCGACGACCTGCGCGAGAGCATCGAGGGTCACTGGGGCCCGCCGCCCGGCGAGCAGTTCGTGGACCGCTCGCACGACCCGGACGGCGAGATCGTGCTGGCCGCGCTGCGCGCCGGCAACGTGGTGATCATGGTGCAGCCGCCGCGCGGCTTCGGGGAGAACCCGATCGCGATCTACCACGACCCGGACCTGCCGCCGAGTCACCACTACCTGGCCGCCTACCGCTGGCTGACCGACGAGTTCGGCGCGCACGCCATGGTGCACCTGGGCAAGCACGGCAACCTGGAGTGGCTGCCCGGCAAGACGGCGGGCATGTCGGCGTCCTGCGCGCCGGACGCGGCGCTGGCGGACCTGCCGCTGATCTACCCGTTCCTGGTCAACGACCCCGGCGAGGGCACCCAGGCGAAGCGCCGGGTGCACGCGACGCTGGTGGACCACCTGGTGCCGCCGATGGCGCGGGCGGAGAGCTACGGCGACATCGCGAAGCTGGAGCAGCTGCTCGACGAGCACGCGCAGATCTCGGCGATGGACCCGGCGAAGCTGCCCGCGATCCGCAGCCAGATCTGGACGTTGATGCAGGCCGCGAAGTTGGACCACGACCTCGGGCTGGACGAGCGCCCGCACGAGGCCGAGTTCGACGACATGCTGCTGCACGTCGACGGCTGGCTCTGCGAGATCAAGGACGCGCAGATCCGCGACGGCCTGCACGTGCTGGGCGCCGCCCCGAAGGGCGAGGCGCGGGTGAACCTGGTGCTGGCGATGCTGCGCGCCCGGCAGGTGTGGGGCGGCCAGAGCGGCGCGCTGCCCGGCCTGCGCGAGGCGCTGGGCATGTTGGAGGACGGCAGCGTCGCGCGCGGCACCGTGGACGACGTGGAGACCTCCGCGCACGCCCTCGTCTCCGGCATGGAGGAGCACGGCTGGGAGCTCGGCGCCGTCGTCGAGGTGTGCCGTTCGGTGCTGGGCGACGCCCCGGACGACGTGGTGCGGGTGCTGGAGTTCGCGGTCGCGGAGGTGGTGCCGCGCCTGGACGCCACGACCGACGAGATGGGTGCGACGCTGCACGCCCTCGAAGGCGGCTACGTCCCCGCCGGGCCGAGCGGTTCCCCGCTGCGCGGCCTGATCAACGTGCTGCCGACGGGCCGCAACTTCTACTCGGTGGACCCGAAGGCGGTGCCGAGCAGGCTCGCCTGGGAGACGGGGCACGCCATCGCGGATTCGCTGATCGAGCGCTACCTCGCCGACACCGGCGAGTACCCGCGTTCGGTGGGCCTGTCGGTGTGGGGCACCTCGGCGATGCGCACCTCCGGTGACGACATCGCGGAAGTCCTGGCGCTGATGGGCGTGCGGCCCACGTGGGACGAGGCGTCGCGGCGCGTCAACGGCCTCGAAGTGATCCCGCTCGACGAGCTGGGGCGTCCGCGCGTGGACGTGACGGTGCGCATCAGCGGTTTCTTCCGCGACGCGTTCCCGCACGTGGTGACGCTGCTCGACGACGCGGTCCGCAAGGTCGCCGCGCTCGACGAGCCGGACGAGCAGAACTTCGTGCGCGCCCACGCCCAGGCGGATCTGGCCGAGCACGGCGACGAGCGCCGCGCCACGACGCGCATCTTCGGTTCGAAGCCCGGTGCCTACGGTGCCGGTCTGCTGCCGCTGATGGACAGCAAGAACTGGCGCGACGACACCGACCTGGCCGAGGTGTACGCGGTGTGGGGCGGTTTCGCCTACGGCCGCGGCCTGGAGGGCACGGAGGCGCGCGGCGACATGGAGTCCGCCTACAAGCGCATCTCGGTGGCGGCGAAGAACGTCGACACCCGCGAGCACGACATCGCCGATTCCGACGACTACTTCCAGTACCACGGCGGCATGATCGCCACGGTCCGCGCGCTGACCGGCAAGGCGCCGGCGGCCTACATCGGCGACAGCAGCCGCCCGGACGCCATCCGGACGCGGTCGCTGACCGAGGAGACCTCGCGAGTGTTCCGCGCCCGCGTGGTCAACCCGCGCTGGCTGGAGGCGATGCGCCGCCACGGCTACAAGGGCGCGTTCGAGCTGGCGGCCACGGTGGACTACCTGTTCGGCTACGACGCCACGACGGGCGTGGTGGGCGACTGGATGTACGAGAAGCTCGCCGAGACCTACGTGCTCGACGAGGAGAACCAGAAGTTCCTCACCGAGTCCAACCCGTGGGCGCTGCACGGCATCACCGAGCGGCTCCTGGAGGCGGCGAACCGGAACATGTGGGAGTCCCCGAACCCGGACACCCTCGCCGCCCTGCACGAGGTCTACCTCCAGGCCGAAGGCGACCTGGAGGACGGCCCGGCGAAGGGCTGAGCGGTTTCAAGTGAACGGCCCGGTCGTCCGATCCGCTTGGACGACCGGGCCGTTCACCGCTTACCCCGAACCGTCCCGCTCGGCGAGGCCTGCCAACGCCGGAGGCAACGAGCCCGTGTGCAGGACGCCGAGGCGTTGGGTGGCTCGGGTGAGGGCGACGTAGAGCTCCGCCGCGCCGCGCGGGCCGTCGGCGAGGATGCGCTCCGGTTCGACGACACCGGTTATCTCTCGGCGTCACCGTCGTTGAGCAACGCGTGCAGCGCCTCCGGCGAGATCGTTTCCTCGACGGGGAATGCGCTCGCGCCGTAGGGCTGCCACTCGACCACCGTCGGCCGGGCACCCGTCCTGGCGAACTCGTCTGCCGCGTCGATCACGCTCGCCGCGTCGATCTCCGCACCCGCTGGAACCGGAATCTCCGTCGCCCCGTAGACGACCGGTTCGCCGTTCGTCCCGCCGCTGGTCACCTCGGCGTCGCCGTACAGGTCCCACAAGCACACGCCCCGCCCGGCGCGGAACCCGACGACGAGTTCCGCGCCGTCGGGGTGGACGAGGTAGACGACGACATGGTCCGTGGTGCGCTGCTCGTTCAACGTCGCCCGTACGTCGGTGGCGTCGAGCGGCGTTCCGTCGTCGAGCTCCATCGTGAACGTCATTGCGTCGCCTTCCCATGGTATGTGCGCCGGTAGGGGCGTCCGTTGCGGTCCGTCCCGGACACGGTCATCCGAAAGCCTTCCGGGAGGAAGGACTCGAGCACCTGATGACAGCCTGGCGGCCGATTCTGGTACCCACACGGAACGTGATTGATCAGCAACTCTGTCGACTTCAGTCCGCTCCGGATCATCATCGCAGCGGCGCGTAGCTCGACGTGAAAGGCCAGGTAGCGGGGCGCCCGGATACCGAGCGCCTTGATCCGCTGCTCCGCTTCTCCGACCCATACGTCCGTCTGACCGGAACGAAACTCACCGGGAATCGGTCGGTCTCCGATCTTCAGCTTGCCGACGGTCCGGTCCGGAAAGCCCCGCACTCGCGGCGGAAGCTCCGGCACCGCCCACGCTGCTTCCGGCGGGTACTCGGAGCCGTCGACGCCGACGGCGTTCGGCGACCGCTTCGGCACGGCCGTGGGCTCCGGCGTGCGAGCGGCGGCCGGACCCGAACTCGCACCGAGCCGCGACAGGTAGGCGGTGACCCGCTTCCGGACCGCCCGCACGGTGGCACGCACCTCGGCCAGCTGATCGACCGTCATCTCCTGCGACCTGACCGCGTCGAGCGCATCCGGCGCGGACGCACCAGCAAGCGCGTGCGTGAGCGCGTCGCGGCTCTCCGCCGACGCCATGCCCGCGGCCGTGATCTGCTCGGTCGCCTCGTCGAGCCTGCCGAGCACTGCCGTGAGCCTGCGGTCGACTTCTTCCACGGACATCCGCGCCCCCGGTCCCGTCGCCGTCCAGGCCGATCATGTAGGCGAGCACCGACACAAAGTGAGTGAACGGACCGTTCGTCCAATCCCGTTGGACGAACGGTCCGTTCGCTCATTTCGGAGTGGTGGTGCCGAGGAGTTCGGCGTTGGCGCGGCCGACCGCGCTGGTGAGCTCGGCGAAGGCCTTTTCGGTGAAGTTCAGGGTCAATCCGTCGCCGCTGCCCCGGAAATCGAGTTGGACGGACCGATCCGATTCGGCCTCGTGCGTGATCCTGACGCGCTCTGACAGGCACACGTAGGTGTCGTTCTCGACCGCACGCTGCTCGCGCATAATGGCCTCCTCTTGATCGATGTTGATCCAGTACTCGTACTCTCCCAGAGCCCAGTGGGTACGGGTACTAAACGATCGGGTGATCCATTCGGACGGAAACCGCCCCTAGGGTTGATCTCGTGACTTTGCGACGGTTGATGTTGGGCAAGAGCCTCGAACAGTGGCGAGAAGGTGCGGGCGTGACGCGGGCGGATGTCGCCGCCGAGCTCGGCTGCACCGCCGACCGGGTACGCCACCTGGAGAGCGGCCGGAACCTGCCGTCCCGCCCGGACCTGATCGTGATGTGCTCGCTGTACGGGGTGGCCGAGCAGGATCGCGAGGCACTGCTGGAAACCCGGGCGGGAGCGCGGAAAGCGGGCTGGTGGCAGACCTACCGGCTGCCGAAGTGGCTCGCCGGGTACGTCACCCTGGAGGCGGACGCGACGCGGGCGCGCAACTGGGAAGGTGAGTTGATCCCAGGCCTGCTGCAAACCGAGGCGTACGCCCGGCGGGTCGTCTCCGTCGGCGATCCGAGCGCGTCCGAAACCGAACTGGAGAGGCGGGTCGGGGCACGCAGGCGCAGGCAGGATCGGCTGACGACGGAGGAAGATCCGCTGGAGTTGGTGGCGCTCATGTCCGAGGCCGCGATCCTGCGGTGCGCGGCAGAGCGAGATCTCGCCGGGGAACAGCTCGGGCACCTGCTCGACATCGGGAAGCGACCGAACGTGTCGATCCGTGTCGTGCCGATGGACGCGGGCATTCACCAAGGCATGGCAGGTGGATTCGTGCTCCTGGACTTTCCGCCGGATACGTGGCCGGAAACCGGCTACAAGGAGTACAACGTCGGCGGCCATCTCGTGGATGATCACGAAGCAGTGCGATCGCTCGCTACGATTTTCGAGGAGCTCAGCGCGCGAGCGCTGTCGGAGCGGGACAGCGCACGCTTGATCTCGCAGCGCAGACCGTGATCTGAAAGGGAGCGGAGATGGATCTCAGGCAGGCTCTGTGGCGCAAGTCCAGCCACAGCTCGGCACATGGCCAGTGCGTTAAGGTCGCGACGAACTTGCCGGAGTTCTCCGCCATCCGGGACAGCAAAGACCCGCAGGGCGATGTGCTCGTGCTGGGTGCGGCGAGGTTCGCCGACTTCATCCGGTCGATCAGGAGCGGCGGCTTCGACACCTGAGGCTCAGGTCGCCGGGTGAGGTGAACGGATCGTTCGTCCAACGGGATTGGACGAACGGTCCGTTCACTCCCAGTGTCACGGCCCTACGCCGAGCCGTCCCGTTCCGCGAGGCCCGACAGCGCCGGGGGCAGCGAGCCCGTGTGCAGGACGCCGAGGCGTTGGGTGGCTCGGGTGAGGGCGACGTAGAGCTCCGCTGCGCCGCGCGGGCCGTCGGCGAGGATGCGCTCCGGGTCCACGACGAGGACCGCGTCGTACTCCAGGCCCTTCGTGTCCGCCGCCGGGACCGCGCCCGGCACCTCCGGCGGCCCGATCACGACGCTGGTGCCGTCGCGACCCGCCTCGTCCCGCACGAATTCCTCGACGACGGCGGGAAGTTCGTCCGCGGTGACCTTCCTGGACCACGGCTCGACGCCGCACGAGCGGACCGACTCCGGCGGCTTGCCGTCGGGGGCGAACTCGGCGAGCAGCGCCGCGGCGACGTTCATGATCTCCGCCGGGGTGCGGTAGTTCACCGTGAGCGACCGGTAGGCCCAGCGGCCGGGCACGTACGGCTCCAGCATCGCGCCCCACGACGTCGCCCCGGCCTCCGAGCGGCGTTGCGCCAGGTCGCCGACGACCGTGAAGGACCGGCTCGGGCAGCGCCGCATCAGCACCCGCCAGTCCATTTCGGACAGTTCCTGCGCTTCGTCGACGACGACGTGCCGGTACGTCCACTCCCGGTCCGCTGCGGCGCGTTCGGCGAGGTCGCGGGTGTCGTGCTCGACGAAGCGGTTCGCGAGGTCCGCGGCGCCCAGCAGGTCGGTGGCGTAGAGGTGGTCCTCGTCGTCCATCGAGTCCTGGCGGCCGGTGAGCTGGTCCATCACGTCCGACGCGTACTCGGCTTCGGCGGCGCGTTCCCGCTCGGCGGCGCGCGCGGCGCGCTCCTCGGCGGCCTTGTCCCTGCCGAGCAGGTCGACGAGCTCGTCGAGCAGCGGCACGTCCGACACCGTCCACGCGGCGCCGTCGGCGCGCAGCAGCGACGGGTCGGCGCCCGCCGCGCGCAGGCGCTCCGGGCTGGAGTACAGCCCGGCGAGGACGTCCTCCGGCGTCAGCACCGGCCACAGCTCGTCGAGCGCGGCGGTGAACGCCTCGTCACCGGCCAGTTCCGCCAGCAGCTCCGCCTTCAACCGCTCCCGCGTCACCCGGTCGTCGCCACCCGGCCAGCCGCGCGCGATCCGGGACAGCGCCCGCTCGGTGAGCACGTAGGTGATGATCTCGGCGAAGACCGCGCGGGCCTCGTTGTGCGGGAGCCCGGACGACCGGGCCTCCTCCCGCGCCCACTCGGCGACGTCGGCGGTGATCCGCTGCGCGGTCCCGCCCAGCTGCACCGGCAGCGGCTCCTCCGGCACCCGCTGGCGCGCGGCGACCGCCGCGGCGAGCACGTCCAGCATCGCCAGCGATCCCTTGCGCCGCACCACTTCCGGCACGTCCTCGGCCGTCACGCGCAGGCCGGGCAGGAGGTCGCCCGCCGTCATGAACACCACGTCGGACTCGCCCAGCGACGGCAGCACGCGGCCGATGTAGGTCAGGAACTCCGGGTTGGGGCCCACCACGAGCACGCCGTGGCGTTCCATCCGCTCCCGCTGCGTGTAGAGCAGGTAGGCGACGCGGTGCAACGCCACCACCGTTTTCCCGGTGCCCGGACCGCCCTCGATCACCAGCACGCCGGAGTGGTCGAGGCGGATGATCTCGTCCTGCTCGCCCTGGATCGTCGCGACGATGTCGCGCATCCCCGCTCCGCGCGGCGCGTTGACCGCCGCGAGCAGCGCCGCGTCGCCGCGCTCCTCGCCGGACGGGCGGCCGAGCACCTCGTCGGTGAACTCGACGATCCGCCGCCCGCGCGCGTGGAACTGGCGCCGCCTGCGCATGTTCTCCGGCGTGGCCCCGGTCGCGACGTAGAACGGGCGCGACGCGGGCGCCCGCCAGTCCAGCAGCAGCGGCTCGTACTCGTCGTCCTCGTCGAAGATGCCGATCCGGCCGATGTAGGAACGCTCACCGGACAACGAGTCCAACCGGCCGAAGCACAACCCGTTGTCGGCCACGTCCAGCCGCTTCATCTCCTTGGCCCGCGTGCGCACCTCGACGTCGCGCTCCACGGCCGTCCCGCCGTTGCCCAGCAACGCCGCGTCGAACTCGCCCTTCACCCGCGCCCGTTCCGCGTCGAGCCGCGCGTAGAGATCGGCCACGTAGCCACGCTCGGACCGCAGTTCTTCTTCGTACCCCTGAGTTGACACGTTCTCCTCATCGCGACTGGCCGGTTCCGGTGGGCCGTCCATTTCGGTCCGCCGGGCGCGGCGCCCCGGTTCGACGATCTTCCTCGGCCTTCCGGCGACGTTCCCCCGAGTCCCCGGCAGCACCGCGGGACGTCGCACGCTCGTCCCATTTCCCCAGCGCTCGGCTTCGATGAGCGATTCTGCGGCAGCACGGGGGGCTTGCCGCAAGTACCCCGGTGCGCTATACGTTGAAGCCGGGAAGGAGAAGAGTCTCCCCCATTCCCGCGCCGCGGAGAACACCCGCCCGGCCCTTCGCCCGAGGCCCGCTTCCCCGGCATGGCACGGAGTTCCTCGTCACAGCCCACCGCGAACGCGGCCCGGTGCCCGGAGCCGCGCAGCCGCACCCGACTCCTCCCGCCATGTCCGATCCGGAACGTGGCGGTCCGCACGTCGCCTGGCCCGGCGGCCCCCTGCCTGGTCAGCTGGGTGCGACAAGCGGAACGGAGTCGTCCATGTCGCAGGAGCGCGAACTTTCCCCGCCCACGATCACCGCCGCCCCGAGGCCGTTCGCGATCGACGTGCTGGTGGCGTTCGGGCTGGCGCTCGGATCGTCGTCCGCGCAGGGGCTCGGGCGGTTCGCCTACGGGCTGCTGCTGCCGTCGATGAGCGGTGCGCTGCACTGGTCGTTCGCGACGGCCGGGCTGATGAACACCGCGAACGCGCTCGGCTACCTGCTGGGCGCGCTCGTCGCGGCCCCGGCCGCGCGCCGCTGGAACCCGCGCCGGCTGTTCGTCTCCGGCCTGATCGCCACCGCGCTGCTGCTGTTCGCCGCCGCGCTCACCGGCGACGTCGTGGTGCTGTTCGTGCTGCGGCTGGCGACCGGTGTCGCGGGCGCGGTGGCCTTCGTGCTCGGCGGCGTGCTCGCCACCGGTTTCAGCCAGGGCAGGCCCGGCGGGCGGTCCGCGGTGCTGCTCGGCATCTACTTCAGCGGCGGCGGGCTCGGCGTGCTGCTGTCCGGCCTGGCGCTGCCACCGGTGCTGCGGGCGGGTCCGCCGGACGACGCGTGGCGCTGGGGCTGGGTGGTGCTCGGCGCGCTGGCGGCCCTGTCGGTGCTGCTGGTGATCCCGGCGGCCAGGCGGACCGCGGCGCCGCCGCCGTCGCCGGACGGGGCGCGGTTCTCGCCGAAGCCGATCATCGCCACCTTGATCGCCTACGGCCTGTTCGGCGTCGGGTACATCGCGTACATGACCTTCATCGGCGCCTACCTGGAAGCGGGCGGGGCGGGCACCGCGGAGGTCTCGGTGTTCTGGTCGGTGCTGGGCGCTTCCGCGATCGCGGGCGGTTTCGCGTGGGGGCCGATGCTGGGGCGGTTGCACGGCGGCCGGGCGCTGGCGGTGCTGCTGGTGGTCCTGGCGGTGGGCGCGGCGCTGCCGCTGATCTCCACCGGCGTCGTGGCCGAGTTCGCCTCCGCGCTGCTGTTCGGCTGCTCGTTCCTGTCCGTGGTCACCGCCGTGACCACCACCGCGCGCCACGCGCTGCCGCCGCACCGGTGGGCCGCCGCGATCGGCGCGCTCACCACCGTGTTCGCCGCCGGCCAGTGCGCGGGTCCGGTGCTGGCGGGGGTGCTCTCCGACGGCGGCGGCATCGGCACCGGCCTGCTCATGTCCGTCGGCATCCTGGCGTGCGCGGCGCTGGTCGCCCTCGCCCAGCCCGCGGCCCGGTGATCGGTCGGTCAGCGCGGGAAGCGGACGAGCTCCGTGGCGGCCTCGGGCTGGCGTCCCTGCCCCGAGGAGCACGCGCCGCACACCACGCGCGGCTTCTCCGGCCTGCCGAGGCGGCGGTGGACCCGGCCGCGGATCACGTGCCCGCACCGGGCCACCGGCTGCGGACCACCGGTGCGCAGCTCCACCGCGTGCCACAACGACTCCCGTTCCGAAGCCATGAACACCCGTGCCATGCGTACCTCCCTGTTGCCTGCCTCCCAGGTGATCGACGTCTAATAGACGCCGATTAATAGCTCGTTCGGGTCACGAAGCGCGCGCAGCGGACTGGCTACGATCTGCTCCGTGCCCGCAGACACCATCCGAGTCACGCCCCGAGCGCGCGCGCTCGCCGCCGCCATTCGATCCACCAGGGAGAACTCCGGAATCAGCGGCCGGGAATTGAGCAAAAGGCTCGGCCTGAGCCACGGAACCGTGTCGCACTGGGAAACCGGCCGCCGCATTCCGACACCGGAGGACGTCGCCTCGTTCCTCGCGGTGGCAGGCGTGACCGGAAAGGAACGGCAACGACTGCTCGACCTCGCCCGGCACGCGAGCGAACCGAATTGGCTCACCGTGGGAATGCCCGGAATTCCGCAGCAGCTCGCGGGCGCCGTGGAATGCGAACGGTCCGCTTCGGCGATCGTCGAGTGGGCGCCGATGGCCGTGCCCGGCCTGCTGCAGACCGCGGGCTACTCCCGCGCGGTGTCGGCAGCGGGCGGGCTCACCTCAGATGAGACCGAACGGCGAGCCACCGTCCGAGCCGGGCGGCGCGAGATCATTCTGCGCGATGATCCGGTTCGATTCACCGCGTTGATCGGTGAGCACAGCCTTTCCGATCGGATCGGAACTCCGCCGGTGATGCTGGACCAGCTGCACTTCCTGCTGGAACTCGCGGAACGCGACAACGTCACGATCCAGGTCGTGCCGCCCCGCGTCGGCTGGCATCCGGGACTGGCGGGCCCGTTCGTGCTCTACGACTTCCCCGATTCGCCCGCGGTCGTGCACTTCGAGCACTACAGTTCCGGTGCTTTCGTCCCGGACGACGACGACGTCCAGGCATATCGGCAGGCCGTGAGCAGAATTCGCGAACTCGCGCTGAGCCCGGCCGACACGATCGATCTGATCACGGAATCAGCGAGCGAACTGGAGAGATCAGCATGACCCCGACGAACTGGCGCACGTCGACCTACACCCACCCCAACGGCAACTGCGTGGAGGTGGGCAGGCTGGGAGATCGCGCCACCGTCCGCGACACGAAGAACCGCACCGCCGGGTACCTGACCATCGGTGAAGCGCAGTGGGCGACGTTCGTGCGGGAGATCGCCTCCGGCCGCTACGACCGGTGACCACGCCCGTGACCTCGGACGTCCCGGCGCCGGCGGAGCGAGCCGAGTCCCACCTCGTGACTCGGGCGCGTCCGGCGGGTAGAGATGAGCCATGAAGATCACGATCGACGAGGACAGGTGCTGCGGCGCGGGGCAGTGCGTGCTGGAGGCACCGGACGTGTTCGACCAGCGCGCTGAGGACGGCGTGGTGGTGCTGCTCGACGCCGCTCCTCCCGCCGAACTGCACGAGGCGAGCCGGTCGGCGGAGCAGCTGTGCCCGACCGCGGCCATCGAGATCAGCGAATGACCACCGGCCGCATCGCGATCGTCGGCGCCTCCGCCGCGGGGCTCACCGCGGCCGAGGCGTTGCGCCGCGAGGGCTGGGACGGCCGGATCAGCCTCATCGGCGACGAGCCGCACGAGCCCTACGACCGGCCACCGCTGTCCAAGCAGGTGCTCGCGGGCAAGTGGGAACCGGAGCGGACCGGGCTGCGGGCGGCGGACGCCCTCACCGGGCTCGACCTGGATCTGCGGCTGGGCACCACCGCGACCGGGCTCGACGTCCCGAACCGCCGCGTGCTGCTCGGCGAGGAGGTGCTGGACTGCGACGGCGTGATCATCGCGACCGGGGTCGCGGCGCGCGCGCTGCCCGGTGCAGCGCACGGCGCGCACGTGCTGCGCGGCCTCGACGACGCGCTGGCGCTGCGCGCCCGGCTCGCGAACCCGGGACGGCGGCTGGTGATCGTCGGAGCGGGCGTGCTGGGCGTGGAGGTCGCCGCCGTGGCCCGCGAACTCGGTCACGAAGTCGTGGTGGTCGCTCCCGAGGCGGCCCCGATGGAACGGGCGGTGGGCATCGAGGCCGGTGACCTGCTGGCCGAGGCGCACCGCGCCCACGGCGTCCGGCTGCGGCTCGGCGAGCTCGTGGACGGGCTGCTCGACGACGGCGGACGGGCCCGCGGCGTGCGGCTCGCGGACGGCTCGGAGCTCACCGGCGACGCGGTGCTGATCGCGATCGGCTGCACCCCGGCCGTGCAGTGGCTGCGGGACGGGCCGCTCGACCTCGCCGACGGGATCGGCTGCGACTCGTACTGCGCCGCGGCACCGGGGATCTACGCCGCCGGCGACGTGGCCCGCTGGCACCACCCGGTGCTCGGGCGCCCGGTGCGGATCGAGCACCGGATGAACGCCACCGAGCAGGGCATGGCGGCGGCGCGGAACCTGCTCGCCGAACTGGACCCGGAGCGCTTCGGCACCCGCCGGGAGTTCGCACCGGTGCCGTACTTCTGGTCCGACCAGTACGGGTTCAAGGTCCAGGCCTACGGCGACCTCGCCGACGCGGACCAGGTCCAGCTGCGAGTGCTGGACAAGACCGATCCGGGCGCCCCGAAGGCCGCCGCGCTCTACCGGCGCGGGGACTCGGCGTTCGGCGCCCTCTCGATCGGCGTACCGCCGAAGCAGGCCCGCGCGCTGCGCGGCGCGGTGGCGACACCGCAACCGTGGGAGCAGGCGCTCGGCGTCCTCGACGAACTGGCGAGCTGAACGCCCCGGGCGTCGTCCGCTCCGGGCGGCGCCCGCGGGCCGCACCCGCGCTGGCGCTGGGGAGGGAAGACGTGACCGGCAGGCCCTCCCCCCACCCGCGACCAGCCGCACCCGCCACCCCGCGACCGCGGCAGGGCCGGACCCGGCGGGCAATCGCGCGCCGGTAACATATGCCTGGTCAACGATGTCGGCCGCCACGTCGCGCCGAGCATCCGCAGCACCGCGCGGCGCCCTGCGACACCAGCCGCGAAGGTCCGCTCAGGAACCGGTATTGGAGCATCCAAGAATGGCCCGCCACCTCGTCACCAGTGCGCTTCCGTACATCAACGGCATCAAGCACCTGGGCAACATGGTCGGCTCCATGCTCCCCGCCGACGTCTACTCGCGGTACCTGCGCCAGCGCGGGCACGAGGTGCTCTACATCTGCGCCACCGACGAGCACGGCACCCCGGCGGAGCTGGCCGCCGCCGACGCGGGCCTGCCGGTGGCGGAGTTCTGCGAGCAGCAGCACCGGGTGCAGGCCGAGATCTACCGCGGCTTCCAGCTCTCCTTCGACCACTTCGGGCGCAGCTCGTCGGAGCAGAACAAGGAGATCACCCAGCACTTCGCGCGCAAGCTGCACGAGCACGGCTTCATCGAGCAGAAGTCGATCCGCCAGGTGTACTCGGCCGCCGACGGCCGGTTCCTGCCGGACCGCTACATCATCGGCACCTGCCCGCACTGCGGGTACGAGAAGGCGCGCGGCGACCAGTGCGAGAACTGCACGCGCGTGCTGGACCCGACGGACCTGATCGAGCCGCGCTCGGCCATCAGCGGCAGCACCGAGCTGGAGGTCCGCGAGACCAAGCACCTGTTCCTCACCCAGTCGAAGCTCACCGACGAGGTGGAGCGCTGGCTGGACTCGGCGAGCGCGGAGTGGCCGAACCTGTCGTCGTCCATCGCCCGCAAGTGGCTCACCGAAGGCCTGCGGGACCGGTCGATCACCCGCGACCTGGACTGGGGCATCCCGGTGCCCGCCGACACGTGGCCCGAGCTGGCCGCCGAGGGCAAGGTCTTCTACGTCTGGTTCGACGCGCCCATCGAGTACATCGGCGCCACCAAGGAGTGGGCCGACCAGGCGCCGCAGGACCGGGACTGGAAGTCCTGGTGGTACGAGGCCGACGACGTGACCTACACGGAGTTCATGGCCAAGGACAACGTCCCGTTCCACACGGTGATGTTCCCGGCCACCGAGCTCGGCACCCGCGAGCCGTGGAAGATGGTCGACTTCGTCCAGTCGTTCAACTGGCTCACCTACTACGGCGGGAAGTTCTCCACCAGCGACCAGCGCGGGATCTTCACGAACCAGGCACTGGAGCTGCTGCCCGCCGACTACTGGCGCTACTTCCTCATCGCGAACGCGCCCGAGTCCGACGACGCCTCGTTCTCGTGGGAGCTGTTCGCCTCGGTGGTGAACAAGGACCTCGCGGACACCTTGGGCAACTTCGTGAATCGCGTGCTGTCGTTCAGCCGCAAGCGCTTCGGCGACCAGGTCCCCGCCGGGAGCGCCGCCGGTGAACCGGAGCAGCGGCTCGCCGCCGAGATCGGCGGGCTCATCGAGGACTACCAGACGCACCTGGAGGCCAAGCAGTTCCGCAAGGCCGCCCAGGCGCTGCGGTCGCTGTGGAGCGCGGGCAACTCCTACCTGGAGGAGAAGGCGCCCTGGATCGAGATCCGCACCGACCAGGACGCCGCGGCGCTGACGCTGCGCACCGCGATGAACCTGATCTACCTGTACGCGGTGCTGTCGGAGCCGCTGATCCCGTCCGCGGCGCAGGCCATGCGGGCGGCGTTCGCCTCCGACGACCCGGCGCGCCGCTGGGTGTCGCCGGACGAGGCGAAGTCCTTCGCGCTGGTCGAGGCGGGCACGGACTTCACCATCCCGCCGGTGCTGTTCGCCAAGGTCACCGAGGACGACCTGGAGAACTACCGCACCCGCTTCGGCGGCTCACCCGACGCCGCCTGAGCCGGTCGCCGCGCTCAGAGGTTCCGCGCGCCCCATCCGTCCCGGACGGATGGGGCGCAGCCCTTTTCCGGAGCCGGTCAGCGGCGGGACTCGGGGGTGAGGTCCGCGACCGGGCCGACGATGATCACGGCGGGGGGCTTGATGTCGTTGTCGCGGACCGAGTCGGCGGCTTCGGCGAGGGTGCTGCGCACGGCGTGCTGGGTGCGCATGGTGCCTTCCTGCACGATCGCGACCGGCGACTTCGGGTCGCGGCCGTGCTCGATCAGCACCGCCGCGAACTCGCCGATGCGCTTGACGGCCATCATCAGCACCAGCGTGCCCTTGAGCCGCGCCAGCGCCGGCCAGTCCACCAGCGAGGTCTCGTCGTGCGGCCCGACGTGGCCGGACACCACCACCACCTCGTGCGCCACGCCGCGATGCGTCACCGGCACGTCCGCGGCCGACGGGACGGAGAACGCGCTGGTGATGCCGGGAACGGTCGTCACGGGGACCCCGGCGTCCACGCAGGCCAGCAGCTCCTCGTAGCCGCGGCCGAAGACGTACGGGTCGCCGCCCTTGAGGCGCACCACGAACTTCCCGGCCCGCGCGTGCTCGACCAGCAGCTCGTTGATCACGTCCTGGTTGGCGGCGCGGCCGTACGGGATCTTCGAGGCGTCCACCACCTCCACGTGCGGTCCGAGCTCCTCCAGCAGCTCGCGCGGCGCCAGCCGGTCGGTGATCACCACGTCGGCCTGGCCCAGCAGCTGCCTGCCGCGCACCGTGATCAGGTCCGGGGCGCCCGGTCCACCGCCGACCAGCGCGACACCGGGCGCGGGCCGCTCGGCGCTCTCGTCCACGACGCCGGTGCGCAGTGCCGCCACCAGCGCGTCCCGCACGGCGGCGGAACGGCGGTGCGCGCCACCGGCCAGCACGCCCAGCAGCAGCCCGCCGTGCTCGGCGACGGCCGGGGTGACGGCGGTGCCCTGCGCGGCGTCGTCGGCGCGCACGCAGAACACCCGGGAACGTTCCGCCTCCGCCGCGACGGCCTCGTTCACCTCGCTGCCCGTCGCGCACGCCACCGCGTACCAGGCGCCGTCCAGGTCGCCCTCGGCGTACGGGCGGCGGTGCCAGGTGAGCTCACCGGCCTCCGCCATCGCCTCGACCGCCGGGGTCGCCTCCGGCGACACGACCTCGACCCGCGCTCCCGCGTTGATCAACCGGGGCACCCGCCGCTGCGCGACGCTGCCCGCACCGACGACCACCACCCGCTTCCCCGTGAGGTCGAGTCCCGCGAAGTAGTGGTGTTCGCCGGGCGAGTTCTGCGCAGAAGAGTGCGTGGTCATGCCGTCCGTCGTTCGTATCGTGGTGTCGCCGCGGCGCCATCGCCGAGGCCTGGGTGCGCGACCGCGCCACCACGCGCTCGTGGTGGTCACCGCGCCCGCCGCGACGGCACCGGGCGGTGGTCGCGCGAGCTCGCGATCCGCCGGTGCGGACGGGCGTCGCCGACCGGGCGCAACGCCGACCCATCTTGCCACGGACGTCGCCGGGATCAGCCTTGCGAACGGCTCGGGCGAGCACCTCTCCCGCGGTGGCCCACCGGACGGGCGCCTCGGTCGACCGCAGTATCGTGACCCGCCCGCGAACGAAGGTCAAACCTCCGGTGACCTCTCTCACCAGCGAACTCGCCGCCGCCACCGGCCCGGACCGCTTTGCCGAGCGATTCCGCGCGGCGCATCCTGGGGGCAGGCGAACCAGGGAGGCGGCCATGCACGCGAACCGGACGCTCACATTGGACATGCAGGTCATCGAAGCGGGGGCGAAGACCACCGCGGACGTCGGGATGATCACCGGCGACGGCCGGGCGCTGCACGGGCACGGCACCGCGCGACGGCACCCGGACGACCCGGACGTCCCGCAGATCGGGGATGAGATCGCGCTCGCCAGAGCGCTGTTCGAACTGGGCCACAAGCTGCTCGACACGGCGGCGGGCGACATCGGCGAACGCCAGCACCGCCGAGTGCACCTCATGGCGTGACTCCCGCGATTTCTCGCGAAATCGCCCACCCCGGGTGACGTGTGACCCCTGGTGCGGTGAGCTCGGATGCGGGCGGTCGCCGCGGCCGCGGGACGGTCCGGTATCGGGGCTGGTGGAGCGGATTCCGCGCGGAATCCCGGCGCTCGGCGGGATCACTCGCGCGGGGCGGTGCGCACAGGTCGTGGTCATCTTCTCGCGTGGTGTCATCGGCGCGTGATCGCAACCGCGCTCCGGACGACACCTCACCGCTCGGCGTCCAGGTAGGCCAGCACGGCCCGCACTCGCCGGTGGTCGTCGGGGGACTGCGCCAAGTCGAGCTTCGCGAAGATGCTCGCGGTGTGCTTGCCGACGGCGCTCTCGCTGACGTGCAGGCGCTGCGCGATGGCCGTGTTGGACCGGCCCTGCGCCATCAGCTCCAGCACGGCGCGTTCACGTTCGGTGAGCCGCCGCAGCGGCGCGTCCCGGGCCCGGTGGTCCAGCAGCTTCGCGATCACCTCGGGATCCATCGCGGTGCCGCCCGCCGCGACCCGGCGCACCGCGTCGACGAACTGCTCCGCGTCGAACACGCGGTCCTTGAGCAGGTAGCCCACCGCGCCCGCCCCGTCGGTGAGCAGCTCGCGCGCGTAGAGCCGCTCCACGTGCTGGGACAGCACCAGCACCGGCAGGCCGGGGATCTCCGCCCGCGCCCGCAACGCAGCCTGCAGCCCCTCGTCGGTGTGGGTCGGGGGCAGCCGCACGTCGACGACCGCCACGTCCGGGCGGTGCTCGGTGAGCGCGCGCGCCAGTTCGGGCCCGGTCTCCACCCCGGCGACGACCTCGAACCCGTGCGCGGTCAGCAGGGTCGTCAGGCCGTCGCGGAGGAGGAAGAGGTCTTCGGCGAGGACGACGCGCATGGGATCTCCATCGTGGCGCGGGTCGGGCCACCCGCTGGGCTGCTGAGGTCGAGCGTGCCGTCGAAGGTGCCGAGCCTGCGGCGGATCCCCCGCAGGCCGGTGCCGCAGCCGGTGTCGGCGCCGCCGCGGCCGTCGTCGGTCACCGCGATGCGCAGCACCCCGTCCGCGTGCCCGAGTTCGACGCGGGCGGTGTCCGCCTCTGCGTGCTTGAGCACGTTGCCGAGCAGTTCGCTGACCGCGAAGTAGGCGGCCGATTCGACGGCCATCGGGCACCTGCCCGGCAGGCTCCCGGCGATCTCCACCGGCACCGCCACGTCGAGCGCCAGCGCCCGGATCGCGTCGGCCAGCCCGCGCTCCACCAGCACCGGTGGCCTGATCCCGCGCACCAGGTCGCGCAGTTCGTCGAGCACGCGGCGGGAATCCGCTCCGGTCTCGTCGAGCATGTCCCGCGCGCGCTGCGGCTCCCGGTCGAGCAGGACGCGGATCGCGCCGAGCTTCAGGCCGAGCGCCACCAGCCGAGCCTGCGGCCCGTCGTGCAGGTCGCGTTCGATCCGGTCCAGTTCGCGGGCTTCGGCGTCGACGGCGTCGGCTCGGGTCTCGGTGAGCCGCCGCACCCGCCGCGCCAGCTCGGCCCGCCGCGTCGGCGCCAGCAGCGACCGCGCCCACCAGCCGTGCAGCCGCATCGCGAGCGGTGCCAGCACGAGCACCGCGGCGATGGCCGCCACGCCGAGCCCGGCGGTGACGATCCGGTGCGCGGCGAACCAGTCCTGCCACGGCGAGTCCGGGAACTCCAGGTCGGTGAGCGCTTCGATGATCCACACCCAGAACGGCGCCCACACGCTCTGCGTGGCCCAGAGGGCCAGCGCCGCCGGCGGCACCACCAGCGCCGCCGTCACGACCGGGTCGCCGCTCAGCCAGGCCAGATCTCGCCAGGTCGCGGGATCGCGCAGCGCGTTCACGTAGCGGGCGTGCCGGATCGCCGGGCCGGGCGACTCCGTCAGCCGATCACCGCTGCGGTACAGGCCGTCCGCGGTCGGCTCCGGCGGGGGCGGGTCCGGGCGGTGCGGCGCGGGTATCTCCACACCGCTCCACCGCGCCGCCACGGTCCGGTTGAGCCCGGTCAGCGCCGTGGTGCTCGCGACGATCCGCGCCCAGAACCGGTGCGCTCCGAGCACGTGCAGCAGCAGGAACGTCCCCACCAGCCACGCCGCGCCCAGCAGGTTCAGCACCGACAGCAGGCCGAGCACGACCAGCCGCCAGCAGTCGAGCAGGGAACGCTGGACCGTGCGCCACCAGGCGCGCGGCGGTCGGGGCGGACCGAGCAGGCTCGCCGTCCACCGGGCGTGCCAGCGCAGCGCGGGCTCACCGATCAGCACCGCGAGCAGTCCGAGCGGGGCGCCGACGAGCGGGCTCAGCAGCATCCAGTTCATGTCCCGCGCGGTCGCCGGGTCGCTGGACACCCGGTGGGTGCGCTGGACGTAGTGCGGCAGGTGCGGCGACCGGTACAGGTAGTTGTCCCACCGGTACCGGCCTTCCGCGTCCGGCTGCGGAACCGGGGGCACCGGCAGGTAGTCGACGTCCGCCTCGATCCCCTGCCGCCGCGCGCGGCGGCGTGCCGAGTCCGCCACCGCACGGCACCGGTCCAGCAACCGTTCGCCCGGATCGCACGCCCCGACGGTGATCAGCACGATCGACAGGACGTAACCGACGAACGCCACCGGCCCCGCCAGCCCCAGCCCGAACAGCACCAGCCCTCGTCCTGCGCTCGCCCCGCGCCGCCGCGCCCAGTCCCTCATGAGCACCATTCTTCTGAGACGGGCGCGTCCGCACAGTCGACTTGGCCACCGAACCGGGGTGGAGTTGTCCCCACCCCGCTCTGGGCCACGCGGGTCAGGGCGTCGTGGGAGCGGGGATTCCGGGGATCGCCGCGATGGTCAGGTCGGCCGAGCCCGGTTCGGCGCGCACCGCGGCGTGCTCGGCCGCGGCGTCGCCCGCGCCGACGAACGCCGTGGCGTGGCCGTCGCGGGCGTGCGCGACGGCGGCGCGCGCACCGGCTCCAGCGGAGTCGACGACCTCCGTCCGCGCACCCGGATGCAGCAGGTCGCAAACCTGGTCGAGGTCCCGCGCGCCGCCGATGACGGCGGCGGCGCGGCGGAGTTCGGCCTCGGCGCGCGGTGTCCGCAGGTCGGCGGGTCCGGGGCCGAGACCGACGACGGTGACCTGCCCGCGCGGGCGGATGCGGGCGGCGGCGACGGTGACCCCGTCCGCGACGAGCTTCGGCACCACCAGCTCGACCGCGATGTCGTTGCGCCCCAACGGGTTCCGATCCCCATGGGAGTCCGGCGCGGCGAGTTCCCCGGCCGCTCGCAGCGCGGCGGCTTCGGCGACGCTGGCGGTGCCCGTCTCCCGCAGCACCTCCGCGCTCGGGTTCGGCACCTCGACCTCGGCGAGCTCCGCCGCCGGGTACAGCCGCAGCGGCAGCTCCTCGGCGTCGGCGGAATGCCAGAAGCCCAGGTCCTGCACGGCGTCGAGAATGCCGCGCTCGTCGGCCTTCGACTCCGCCGTGGCGAACGCGCGGATCGCCCGCGGATCGAGCCCGTGCTCCCGGTCCAGCCGGGACATCAGCCCGGTCACGGCGGTGCGAGACACGCCGCGCACCGCACCGACGCCCACCACGAGCGTCGGCGGGATCAGCCGGACCGTTCGCTCCCCGAGCTCCCCGGTGGGCCGCCGGTCGTCGACCACGACCGTCCACTCCGGCTCGTCGCAGTGCGCCGAGACGTTCTCCGGCAGCGCGGGCAGCGGGAATCCGTGCGGGTTGACCAGTCGCACGTGCTCCTCGTCGGCGACCGACCGGGCACACCCGGCGAGATCACCGTCCACAGTGGCCGAGAGGTGGTCGACGAGCTCGTCCAGCGGGCTCACCGCCTCGCCCGCGGTCAGCACCGGGGTCCGGCCCAGCACCTCCGCGATCTGCGGCGCCACGGCCTGCGCGCCACCGGAGACGGTGACGGCGAACCGCTCGTCGACGCACACGACCTCCGGGTCGGTGCGCTCGTCGCGCAGCAGCGGCGCGATCAGCCGCACCGCCGCCCCGACCGGCAGGAACAGCACCACCACGTCCAGCGAGGACCACATCCGGCGCAGCGCCGGGCCCGGCCCGCCGTCGACGAGCATCGCGTCCGGCCCCCACCGCGCGGCGAGTTCGGTCGCCGTGCGCTGCTCCTGCCGGGAGCGCGGGAACAACCCGATCACGAGTCGGCCTTGCGGCGCCCGGACACCAGCACGACCGGCGCCGTGGGCTCCAGCTTCGAACCGCCGTCGGCGAGCTCCACGAGCCTGCTCGCGGCCAGCTGCACGCCGCGCACCTCGTAGCCCGCGGCCCGCAGCGCCTCCCGGGTGGGGCCGACCCGCTCCAGCTCCGTCAGCTCCACCACGATCCGGGCCGCGCCCGCGTGCGCGCACGCGGCGACGACGTCGCCGCCGCCCCCGCCGACGAACACCGCGTCCGGTTTCGGCAGCGCCCGCAGCGACTGCGGCGCGGCCTCCTCCTCGACCCGCACGTCCACGCCGTGCGCGGCGGCGTTGGTGATCAGCCGCACGACCTGGGCCTGGTCCGATTCGACCGCGATCGTCGCGGCGCCCAGCCGCGCGCACTCCACCGCGACCGAACCGGAGCCCGCGCCGACGTCCCAGACGAGCGTTCCGGGCCGCGCGGCGAGCTCCGCCAGCGCGACCGCGCGCACCTCCGAGGGAGTGACGTCGCCGTCGCGGTGCGAGAACTCGTCCTCGGACAGCGCCCAGCCCGACGCGGGCGGCAGCACCGCACCACCGGCGAGCCAGCCGCGAGCGCCGATCTCCTTCGGTTCCTCCGCGCACAGCACCACCGCGTCCGGGCGCCAGGTGCGCCGCGCGGCTTCCTCCGGGGTGACGGTGCTGATCTTCTCGGCGTCGCCGCCGAGGTCTTCGCCGACGACCAGGGTGCGCCGCCAGCCCGCGAGGCCGGAGGCGAGCTGCGCCGGGCCGGCGCCCGTCCCGCTGAGCACCAGCACCGCCGGGCGCGCCCGGCACAGGTTCAGCACCCGCGGCAGGTCCGCTTCGTCGGCCGCCGCGACCGGCACCTCGTCCCACGGCCTGCCCAGCCGGGCCATCAGCCGCGCCACGTTCGGAGCGGCGGGCGTGACCGCGCACCGCACCCCGCGCTCGCGCAATTCCCGCAGCACGCCGAAGAATCCGGGGTCGCCGTCGACGAGAACGACGCCGGTCTCCTCCCCGGCCAGCGAGGTCAGCGCGCCGACCGCCCGGCCCCACTGCTCCAGTTCCAGCGACCGGGCTTCCTGCGGGGCGTGCGCGTCCAGATGTCTGCGCGAGCCCACCACGAGCCGCGCCGACCGCAACACTTCGGCGGTGCCCGCGGGCAACTCCGCCCCGTCGACCCCGATCACCGTGACCGTCACGTCTTCCACCTCGTCCTGCCAGGCCGCTTCACCGGCCGGTCTCGCGGATCGCGAGCCCATCTCAGCTTGCCATGCCGGGTGAGCGCGCCGCGGCGAGCGTCCGGCGTCGCGGCGCCCTGTCGATCAGCTCGACGCGTCGCCCTTGTTCTTCGCCGATTTCGCCCCCGCCGCACGGGATTTGGCGCCCGCCGCCTTGGTCTGCGCCTTGGTCTGGGCCTTCGACTGGGACTTCGCCCGGGAGCGGGTCTTGGCCGTGGTGCGGGAGGTTCCGGTGGTGTTCGCCGCGGACGTGCGCGCGGTCTCCTGGGCGGCATCCTCCGTGGCCTCGGTCGCCGCTTCCGCGTCGGGCGCGGCTTCCGGTTCGGGCACGGCCTCCTGCTCGGCGGGCTCGTCGCGCACCACCGACAACGCGGCCCGCGCCGGGCGCGCGCTCTCCTCGTCGTCGACGGAAGCGGTGCCGACGTCGTCGAGCTGCGGGGCGAGCGCCGGTTCCGGTTGCGGCACGGGGATTCCCCCGGCCGGAGCCTCGGTCTCCTCCCCGCGCGAGTCGGCCACGGACTCCGCCGCGTCCGGCGTCCGCGCGGACTTGTCCGCGGCGCCGAACAGCTCCGGCTGCGCAGGATCCTCGGTGCGGCGCTGCCGGGACTGCGCCCGAGCGGCACCGCGGGCGGCCTCCTGCCACTCCCGCACCGCCCACCACGCGATGTTCGGCACGGCTGCACCGGTGCCGGTCTCGGCCGAGCCGGTCACGGCGTCGGCACCTGATGGCGCCGCCTCGGCCGCCCGCGCGACCGGTTCCGCCGCGCGCCGCGACGCCGGAGCCCGCTCGCCCGTCTCCGGCCGGTCGACGTCCGCGCCACCGGTTCCGACGTGGAACACCGCCGCGCCGCCCGGAACGTCCTCCTGGTCGGAACCGGACGGGGTCGCGCCGGTGTGCCGCCGCGCCGAGCGGTAGCCGCGGCGCCGCGCCGGGGAATCCGTCCGGCGATAACCGGATTCACCGTGCTGGCCCCGAGTCCTGCCCGTCCCGGCGCCGAGCGCCTTGCCGACGAGGAACAGCGCGGAGCGCCACAGCTTGCGCTGCTTGACCGCCTGCTCCAGCTCGCCGACGGTGGTGCTCAGCAGCACCTCGTCCGGCCAGCTCACCTTGTAGGCGACCAGCACCGGGACGTCGTCGGCGCAGCCGCCCGCGCGCAGTTCCTCGACCAGTTGCGCGGCGCGGGAGGCGGGCAGCGTCACCGCCATCGTCGTGCCGTGCCGGGCCAGTTCCCGCACCTGCTCGGCGTCGGCCGTCGCCGTCGAACCGCCGCCCAGCCGCGTCAGCAGCACCGACGGCGCCACCTCCGGCACCGTCAGCTCGCGGCCCACGGCGGCAGCGGCGGCGGAGAAGCCGTTGACGCCGGGCACGATCTCCACGTCCAGTTCCATCTTGGCGCAGGCGTCGTGCTGCTCCTGCACCGATCCCCACAGCGCCGGGTCACCGGCGTGCAGCCGCACGACGCGCAGCTTGTCGCGTTCCGCGCGGCGGTACACCTCCACGGCCTGCTCGTGGGTCAGCTGGGAGGAGTCGAGCAGTTCCGCGTCGGCGCTCGCGTGCTCCCGCACGCACTCGGGCGCGAGCACGCTGGCCGACCACACCACGACGTCGGCTTCGGCGATGCGTCGCGCGGCGCGGACCGTGATGAGGTCCGCGGCGCCTGGTCCGGCGCCGATGAACGAGATCCGCCCACTCACTGTTCGCTCTCCTCTTCCGCATCACCGCTACGGCCGTGCGCGCCGAACCGTCCACATCGGACATCGCCGAAGGGAGGGGCATCGGCCCGATGGCCAAGGAGGCGATGGCGTGGCCGGACCGGTGGCACCGGGCAGCACGTCGCCCACCGTGGCCGCGCAGGTGACGACCGTACCCGGTGATCGTGGCGCGCTCACACGGCCGTACCCGCACCGCCGGTCACGGTGCGCGAGCAGCTGGTCACGAACCGCGACACCGCCTCCGGCGTCCCCGCCGGATGGGTGTGCAGGTAGGAGGCGTGCAGCCCGCCGCGGACGAATCCCTCCGCCACCGCCGAGTCCGCGCGCCAGAACCACGCCGGGTCCGCGCCGTGGCCCGGATCGAGCCGGGTGCGGTGGAACTCGTGCCCGGTGAACCGCGCGCCGCGCACGCCCAGCACCGAATCCGCGGCGGCGACCGCGTCGCGGTAGCCCAGCGTCAGCCGCGGCGACATCTCGGCCCGCGCCGGGATCACCCCGCACAGCGGATGCCCGTCGAGCTCTTCCGCGAGGTAGAGCAGCCCGCCGCACTCGGCGTGGATCGGCGCACCGGTCGCGGCGAACCGGGTGATCTCCGCGCGCAGCGCCGCGTTCGCCGACAGCGCGGCGGCGTGCTGCTCCGGGAATCCGCCGGGCAGCACGAGCCCGCGAGCGCCCGCGGGCAGCGCCTCGTCGCGCAGCGGGTCGAGCACCGCCACCTCGGCACCGGCGGCGGTGAGCAGCTCGACGTGCTCGGTGTAGGCGAAGGTGAACGCGGGACCACCGGCCACGGCGATCACCGGGCGGTCCGCGACCGGTTCCACCTCGGCCGCCGCGTCCCAGGCCGGGCCGTCGAGCGCCGGGGCGCTGCGCGCCAGCGCGACCACCGCGTCCAGGTCCACCCCGGCCTCGACGGCGTCCGACATCGCCTCGACCGCCTCGGTGGCGGCACCGCCGTGCTCGGCCGCGGTGACCAGGCCCAGGTGCCGCGACGGCACGCTGAGCCCGCCGGTGCGCCCCAGCGACCCCAGCACCGGCAGCCCCACCGAGTCCGACGCGTCCCGCAGCACCTGCTCGTGGCGCGGCGAGCCGACCCGGTTGAGGATCACCCCGGCCAGCCGCACCCCCGGCTGGAAGCTGCGGAAGCCGTGCAGCAGCGCCGCGATGCTCTGCGACTGCCCCTGCGCGTCGACGACCAGCACCACCGGGGCGCGCAGCAGGCCCGCGACGTGCGCGGTGGAGCCGAACGCGGGCTCGTCACCGGGTCCGGGGCCGTCGATCTTGCCGTCGAACAGGCCCATCACGCCTTCGGCCACGGACAGGTCGGCGCCCGCGCTGCCGTGCCGGAACAGCGGCGCGATCCGCTCCTCCCCCACCAGCACCGGGTCCAGGTTCCGCCCCGGGAGCCCGGAGGCGACGTGGTGGTAGCCGGGGTCGATGTAGTCCGGCCCGACCTTGAACGGCGCCACCCGCAGCGACCGGCGGCGCAGCGCGCCGAGCAGCCCGGTCGCCACCGTCGTCTTGCCCTGCCCGGAGCCGGGCGCGGCGATGACGACGCGCGGGCTCACCACTCGATGCCCTTCTGGCCCTTCTGGCCGGCGTCCATCGGGTGCTTGACCTTCGTGGTCTCCAGCACCAGGTCGGCCGCGTCGAGCAGCGCCTGCGGCGCGTTGCGCCCGGTGATCACCACGTGCTGGTGGCCGGGCCGGTCGCGCAGGGTCTCGACGACCTCGGCGACGTCGATCCAGCCCCAGTGCAGCGGGTAGGTGAACTCGTCGAGCACGTACATGCCGTGGCGTTCGTCGGCGATCCGGCGGGCGATCTCCTGCCAGCCCTCCAGCGCCGCCGCCGCGTGGTCCTCTTCGGAGCCCTGCTTGCGCGCCCAGGACCAGCCCTCGCCCATCTTGTGCCACTCGACGGGGCCGCCTTCACCGGTCTCCGCGTGCAGCCTGCCGAGCGCGCGGAACGCGGACTCCTCGCCGACCTTCCACTTCGCCGACTTCACGAACTGGAACACGCCGATCGACCAGCCCTGGTTCCAGCCGCGCAGCGCGAGTCCGAACGCGCTGGTCGACTTCCCCTTCATCTCCCCGGTGTGCACGATCAGCAGCGGACGGTTGCGCCGCTGCCGCGTGGTCAACCCGTCTTGCGGAACAGAACTCGGCTTTCCCTGAGGCATGGGCTCAGACCCTAGGCCACCTCGGTGGGGCGCCGGACCGGCTGTCGCGGACCTCACCGTCTCCGGTCGGCTCGAAAACGCCTCGCAGCAACCGTTTTCCGGCCCACCGGCGGCGAATCGCGTGTCGGCCGGATTGGAGCCGACCGACATCGGTGGACTGTTGAGACGCGCTCACCGACGGGTCGTCCCGGTGCGAAAAAAAGCGCCCCCGCGCTCGACCGACCTGGGGGTCATCGGGAGCGCGAGGGCACTTCGTGGTCCACCCCTGGGGGTCAGGTGGACGAGGAAGAGCTTACCAACTACGCCGGGATATTCCTACTCCGCCCGGACCGGGTCGTAACCGAATCGGAATCAAGCGGCCCGAGCGGCGGTGTCGCGGGCCGCGCGCACGACCCCGGCGACGGCGTCGGCGGAGAGCTCCTCCAGCCGCAGGCAGGCCCCGCCGAGTGCGGTGGCGACCTGGCCGGCGAGGCCGAGGCGCACCATGCCCTGCTCGCAGTCGACCACCACCGACGCCACGCCGAGCCCGGCGAGCAGGCCCGCCGCGCGCATCGAGTCCCGCACCGCCTGCTGCGCCCTGGCGCGCCCGGTTCCGCCGCCACCGGCGGGAACCGTGGACTTGCCGTCGGTGAGCAGCACCAGCAGCGGACGCCTGCGCGGGTCGCGGGTGCGCTCGGTGGTCACGACCTGGCGGACCTTGAGCAGCCCGGTGGCCAGCGGCGTGCGGCCACCGGTGCGCAGGTCCCGCATCCGGGTGGCGGCGATCTCCACCGACGACGTGGGCGGCAGCGCGAGCTCGGCGTCCTCGCCGCGGAAGGTCACCACGCCGACCTTGTCCCGGCGCTGGTAGGCGTCGCGCAGCAAGGAGAGCACGGCGCCGCTGACGGCGGACATGCGTTCGCGGGCGGCCATCGAGCCGGAGGCGTCGACGGCGAACAGCACGAGGTTGCCTTCGCGGCCTTCGCGCACCGACTTCCGGACGTCCCCGCGGTGCAGGACCAGTCCGGGTCCGCTGCGCCCGCGCGCCCGCTGGTGCGGGGCCGCCGCGATCAGCGTGGACGGCAGATGCACCCCATGTCCGTCCACTGTGGAGGATCGGACGGTCTGGCCGCTGCGGGACCGGGCGCGGGAACGCCTGCCGGGAGCGCCTTCGCCGACCCCGGGGACTTCGAGCAACCGAGCCCGGAACGCCGGTGCGGGCGCGGCCGGGGGCTTGCTCGCGGGAGCCCGACCGTTGCCGTCGTCCTGCCGCGAGCCGCCGTCGCCGTTCGGCGCGGGCGCCTCCGGCGGGGTCTGCGCCTCGCCGCCGCCCGGCCCGTCCGGGCCGTCGTCCGGGCCGCCGTCGGGGGCACCGCCGCCGGGCCCGCCCGGCCCGTCGTCGGGGCCGTCCGGCGGTTCCTCCCCGCCGTCGTCCTGCGCGGAACCCCGGTCGTCGCCCGGCTGGTCCTGCGCGTGCTGGGCGGCGTCGTTGAGCGCCTGCTGCAGCTGATCCTCTTCGACGCCGGGCTCGTCGAACGGGTCGCGGCGCCGCCGGTGCGGCAGCGCCAGCCGGGCCGCGGCCTCCACGTCCGATTCGGCCACGGCGTCCGCGCCGCGCCACGCGGCGTGCGCCACGGCGGTCCGGGCCAGCACCAGGTCCGCGCGCATGCCGTCCACGTCGAACGACGCGCACAGCGCGGAAATGCGCCGCAGCTCCGCGTCGGGCAGCCGCACCGACTCCACCCGGGACCGCGCCTCGGTGATCCGCCGCGCCAGGTCGGCGTCCGCGTCGGCCCACCGCGCCGCGAAACCCGCCGGGTCCGCCTCGAACGCGAGCCGCCTGCGCACCACCTCGGTGCGCGTCGCCACGTCGCGCGACGCCGCGACCTGCACGGTGAGCCCGAACCGGTCGAGCAGCTGCGGACGCAGCTCGCCCTCCTCCGGGTTCATGGTGCCCACCAGCAGGAACGAGGCCGCGTGCGTGACCGACACGCCTTCGCGCTCCACGTGCGCGCGGCCCATCGCCGCCGCGTCCAGCAGCAGGTCCACGAGGTGGTCGTGCAGCAGGTTGACCTCGTCGACGTAGAGCACGCCGCGGTGCGCCGCCGCCAGCAGACCGGGCTGGTAGGCGCTGACGCCCTCGGTCAGCGCGCGTTCCAGGTCGAGCGAGCCGACGAGCCGGTCCTCGGTGGCGCCGACCGGCAGCTCGACCAGTTCCGCGGGCCGCCGCACCCCGGTGATCTCGGCGTGCGGGCCGTCCGGGCACTGCGGGTCGGGCCGGTCCGGGGCGCAGCCGAAGCGGCAGCCGGGCACGACGTCCAGCGCGGGCAGCAGCGACGCCAGGGCGCGCACCACCGTCGACTTCGCGGTGCCCTTCTCGCCGCGCACCAGCACACCGCCGATGCGCGGGTGCACCGCGTTCAGCAGCAGCGCCAGCCGCAGGTCGTCGTGCCCGACCACCGCGGTGAACGGGAAGCGCGGGCTCGCGGGAGCAGTCATGCCAGGTGTTCCTTCCTCGGGTCTCGGACGCCCCGATGTCGGCTGCGCCAAGGCGAGGCAGTGTCCTGACTCCCGGATCAACGCGGGACCCCGGCCTTCCCAGGCAGCAGCGTTCGCCGACGCGCCCGGTGGCTCGCGAGGGAGGCCCGCTCCCCGGTCACAGTGGCGCCGACCGTGCCGGACTCGCACCGGCTTCCTGACCTGCCTTGGCTGGGACCAGCGTGCATCGTCGCAGATCACGGACGGCCGAGGAACAGCCGCGACGGGCTCAGCGCAGCGAGCCGGGGTATCGGTGCATGTCGACGTGCGGGATGCCGTCTTCGAGATACTCCTCACCCGAGGGTTCGAACCCGAAGCCGCGGTAGAACTCCAGCGCGTAGGTCTGCGCCGACAGCGTCGCCGGGGCGCGCTGGATCTCGGCGAGCGCGGCGCGCATCAGCTTGCGCCCGAGGCCGAGACCGCGGGCCTCCTTCGCGGTGGCGACGCGGCCGATGCGGAAGGTGCCGTCGGGGTCTTCGAGCAGCCGCAGGTAGCCGAGCACGTACCCGTCGGCGGAGTCGATCCAGAAGTGCCGAGTGCTGTTCTCCAGGTCCCGGCCGTCGAGCTCCGGGTACGGGCAGCTCTGCTCGACCACGAACACGTCCACGCGCAGGCGGAGCATGCGGTAGAAGTCCTCAGCGTCGAGGTCGGCCGTGTAGGCGCGGTGGACTGCGGTGGCGAGCGGTTGCAGGGTCACCATCACGGGATATCACATTCCGGCTACGACACCTGCGGTCACCTGCGGCGGAAGTAGCGCAGACCACGTCCTGCGCCCGGCCCGCGCGCGGCCGCGGAAATCGGGAAGTGCAGCGCACGAACGCGCCTCGGCCACCCGAAGCGGACATTCCCGATGAACAGGTCGGCTCCGCCCGAGAACGACGGCGCGCCGGACGTCCCATCCACCGGGACGACCACCTCCGTTCAGAGCCGGGCCGCGACGTCCGAGGAGACCGCCGCGATCCGGGTGTACACGCCGGGCGTGCCGGGCCGCCCGCATCCGGTGCCGTAGGACACGACGCCGATCAGCCTGCCGTCGGTGACGAGCGGCCCGCCGGAGTCCCCGGCGCACGCGTCCCGGCCGCCTTCCGGCGCTCCCGCGCACACCCGCGTTCCCGGTTCGTAGTCGGAGTACGCGGCCCGGCAGTCCGCGTCGGAGCTGATCGGCACCTCGGCGGAGCGCAGCACCTCCGAGGACGAGCCGGTCTCGGCGGTGCGCCCCCAGCCGTAGACCCGGGCCTGCTTGCCCGGCCGGTACGGCTCGGCGTCCCCGGGTTCGGCCATCGGCAGCGGCTGCTGCGCGGCGGGAGCGGTCAAGGTCAGCACCGCCACGTCGTATCCCTCGGTGACGTCCCGGAATTCCGGGTGCACCCACACGCCCCCGACCGCGCCGTCGGTTCCCCCGGTGTCGCGCAGGTCCGCCCGGCCGGTGATCGCGCGCAGCGCCGCGGGGTCGCGGCCGTCGACGCAGTGCGCGGCGGTGACGACCTTGATCGGCGTGACGAGGGTGCCGCCGCAGAACTGGTGCCCCGCGTCGTCGGTCAGCGCCACCGCCCACGGCGCCGCGCTCTCTTCAGCGCCGCCGAGGACCCGCTCCTGAGCGGGGTGGGCCCCGGCCGGAGCGCCCAGCGCGGTCAGCGCCGCGGCCAACGCGGAGGCGCCGGCGGCGAAGCGGGCCGGCGAACGCCGCGGCGGGCGGGAGTGGTCGGACACGACGGCCTCCAAGACTCGCACCGCTGATCGGAGGTGATCAACGCGTTCGGCGGCACACGGTAGCGGCCCGGTCACCGAGAGATCAGGAGGGCGAGCTCACATGGGCTCGCAAGAATTTTTCGTTAATATAGTTGTTGACGGGAAAAACTACGGAGCACTTGCGCGGCCGATCGCCGTTCGTCCCGTAGCCCCGTCCACGATCCTCGGGAGTCCGCGACGACGCGGACCCGAGATCACCCCCGATCCGGTGAAACCTTCGACCGGTGGGCCCATCCGCCCACCGGCCACCTTCGTGCGCGCACGACCTGCGCGACGACTCGATCAAGGAGCGAACACGTCATGCTGCTGGACTTCACGACCCTGCCGGCGTTCCTGCTCGCCAGTGCAGTGGTGGTGCTGACACCTGGGGTGGACGCGTTCCTGCTGCTGCGGACCTCACTGCGGCAAGGCATCGGCGCCGGCCTGCGCGCCCTGCTCGGCATCCACACCGCGAGCATCCTGCAGGTGGCACTGGTGATCTGCGGCCTCGGCACGCTGATCACGAACAACCCCGCGGTGCTGGCCACCCTCAAGTGGGCCGGAGCCGCATACCTGGTCTACCTCGCGGTCATGATCGTGCGAGGCCTGTGGCTGACCCGCAAGGAGACCGGCGACGGCCTCGAAACGGGCAGCACCACCGACCGCCCGTACCTGCAAGGCCTGCTGAGCAACATCACGAACCCGAAGATGCTCCTGTTCAGCCTGGCCTTCCTGCCCCAGTTCGTGGGCGCCGCGACGGCCCCCACCCTGCAACTGGTCCTGCTGGGCGCGGTCTTCCTCGTGCTCGCCGCGATCTGGGAAGTCACCATCGTCCTCGCCGCGGCGCGCATCGCCGACCGCCTCCGCCGCCCCAAGATCGCCCGCTCCCTCGACATGATCAGCGCAGCAGCCTTCTTGACCATCTCGGTCGGCCTCGTCACGACCTGACTCCCTCGGTCGCCGCGTGGTCTCGCTCGGCTTCACCCCCAACGACCGTGCTTTGCGGCGTAGCCGTGCCGTGGGGCGAGCGAAGCGAAGTCTGCCTTGCGGCGTAGCCGTGCCTGTATTCGCGCAGCGAATAGCCCACGTCACAAAGCCGACCACCGGCGGGTTCTCAGTCGGTCTCTCGCGAGGACAGCTTTTTCCCTCGTGGCGGAGCCACTCGGGAAAAAGATCCCGCAGCGAGAAGGAAGCTGAGGTTCCGCCACCCGACCACCAAACCAGCAAAACCACCGTCAGTGATACAACGACCCGGTGTTCACAACCGGCTGAGTGTCGCCGCAGAGCACGACGAGCAGGTTGCTGACCATCGCCGCCTTGCGCTCCTCGTCGAGTTCGACGACCTCCCGTTCGGAGAGCCGCTGCAGGGCCAGGTCGACCATGCCGACGGCGCCTTCGACGATCCGCTCCCGCGCCGCCACGACCGCTCCGGCCTGCTGGCGCTGGAGCATGGCCTGGGCGATCTCCGGGGCGTAGGCGAGGTGGGTCAGCCTGGATTCGACCACGTCGACGCCGGCGGCCTCGACGCGCGCGGCGATCTCGGCGGAGAGCTTGCCGGTGATCTCCTCGGCGTTCTCCCGCAGCGAGAACGGGTGCTCGCCCTCGCCGTCGTAGGGGTAGCTGGTGGCGATGTGGCGCACCGCCGTCTCGGTCTGGGTCTCCACGAACTCCACGAAGCTGTCCACCGCGAACGAGGCCTGCGCGGTGTCGGCGACCTGCCAGACGACGACGGCGGCGATCTCGATCGGGTTGCCGTCGGAGTCGTTGACCTTCATCACGGCGGTCTCGTGGTTGCGGATCCGGGTGGAGACCTTCGTCTTGCTGCTGAACGGGTTCACCCAGTGCAGTCCGGCCGGGCGCACCGTTCCCGTGTAGTTGCCGAGGAACTGCAGCACGCGCGCTTCACCGGGAGCCACGGCGACGAGCCCGCCGAGCAGCACCAGTCCGATGAGCCCGACCACGCTCCCGACGGCGAGCGGCAGCACGGTCTCGACGATGAGGCCGTAGGTGAGCACCGCTCCCCCGCCGAGGACGAGCAGCAGCGAGAGCCCGGCCATCGGCACGCCGGACGCCCGGAATCCCGGCCGTTCCACCACCGGCGATTCCGGCATCTGGATCTTTCCGCGTTCCCGCGCTTCCACCTGAGCGGTCATGGTGTCCCCTGCACGTAGTGATCGTTCAACTTGCACAACAGTAGCATAGTGATATCACTTTTCCCTCGGCTCGTTCGAGGAGCCCAGGTCAGCAGCGGGACGGCACGGAATAGGATCGGCCCGACGAGAGCCGCCACCGGGGCGGCGCGGAAGTACCGGCGCGAGGTGGTGGCGGTGAGCGAGAGAACGGCGCGAACCGAACGGGCCGAGGCGACCAGGGAGCGGATCCTCTGCACAGCCGAGCGCCTGTTCGCCGAGCACGGCCTGTTCGCCGTCTCCAACCGGCAGGTGAGCGAAGCGGCGGGCCAGGGCAACAACGCGGCCGTCGGCTACCACTTCGGCACCAAGACGGATCTGGTGCGGGCGATCGTGCGCAAGCACGCCGAGGACGTCGAGCGGCTGCGGGTGCGGCTGGTCGAGCAGGCCGGCGACTCCACCGACGTGCGGGACTGGGTCGCGTGCTTCGTCCACCCGTTCACCCGGCACCTCGACGAACTCGGCGCCCCGACCTGGTTCGCCCGGTTCGCCGCCCAGGTCATGACCGACCCCGGTTTCCGCCCGATCATGGTGGAGGAGGCGCTGACCTCGCCCACGCTGCACGAGGTGCTGGCCGGGATGGACCGCTGCCTGCCGGAGCTGCCCGCCGAGGTGCGCGCCGAGCGCTACGACATGGTCCGCCAGCTCATCATGCACATGTGCGCCGAACGCGAGCGCGCCCTCGCCGAAGCGACCCCGACGCCCCGCTCGGGCTGGCACGAGGCGTCCTGCGGCCTGGTCGACGCGATCACCGGCATGTGGCTCGCCCCCGCCACCCCGCCCGCCGACGACGCCGGGGACTGAGCCCGCACCGGCCTTCCGGCCGGCAGCCGCAGATCCGCCGGAGCAGCCACCTCGGCTGTCGTCCTAAGAGGACGGCCGAAACTCGACCTCGCTAAGCGGGCCGGGCTGGAGAAGATCCCGAGGCCAGCTGCTCCTTCGCTCCGAGGAACAGCACCTTGCACGCCGCGAGGAGTTCGGCGGGACGCTGCGGGGTGCCGGTGTTGAGCCAGTCGACGAGCAGGTAGTTCACGCCGCCGACGAGACCCATCGCCGTCGTCCGGTGCAGCGCGGTGACCTCCTCCGAGGCGAGCCACATCTCGGCGACCAGGCCCGCGAACTCGGTCAGCACCGCGTGGCGCCGCACCTCCAGTTCCGGTGAGACGCCGACGACCTCGATGAGCACGATCTTGGCGCGCCGCTCGTCGGCGGTGAGGAAGTCGATGAAGGCGGCCAGGCCGCGGTCGGCGAACTCGGAGCGCGCCACGCCGGCGATCGAGTTCAGCGTCGCCGAGCGCAGGCCGTCGACGAGGTGGTCGTACACGGCGACCAGCGCGGCTTCCCGGCCGCGGAAGGACTCGTAGAAGTACCGCTCGGTCAGCCCGGCCCGGGTGCACACCTGCTTGACCGAGGTCGCCCGGTACCCCTGGGTGCCGAAGAGGTCTTCGGCGGCGTCGAGCAGGGCCGTCCGGCGCTGCCGCGCCCGTTCCGCCGGGGCCAGCCCCGCGTACCGGCGCCCGCCACCGGCGTTCTCCCGCACCATCTCGCCCCTTCCACCGCCGATCGGACTCGGCTAGTCTACCGGCCATCTGACATGACGCCGTGTCAGAATGTGCTCCGACGACCAGGAGGAACCGTGCAGCCGACACCGGCCGGACTGGTCATCGCCGTGACCGGCGCCGCCAGGGGGATCGGGCGCGAGATCGCCCGCGAACTGGCCGCGGCGGGCGCCCGCGTCGCGCTCGGCGACCGCGACCTCGACGCCGCCCGCGACACCGCGCGCGCACTGCCCGGCGACGTCGCCGCGTTCCCCGTGGACGTCACCGACACCCCCTCGTTCACCGCGTTCCTGGACGCGGTCGAGCAGCGCTGGGGCCCGGTCGACGTGCTGGTCAACAACGCGGGCGTGATGTGGGTCGGCCCGTTCGACGAGGAGCCCGAGGACGCCGCGCGGCGCCAGGTGGACGTCAACCTGCTCGGAGTGATCCGCGGGGTCCGGCTCGCCGCGCCCGCGATGCGGGCGCGCGGGCGCGGCCAGATCGTCACCATCGCCTCCGGGGCCGCGAAGCTCGCCCCCGCGGGCGAAGCCACCTACGCGGCCACCAAGCACGCCGTCTACGGGTACCTCAACGCCGTGCGCACCGAGCTGCACGGCAGCGGCGTCCGGCTCTCCGTGGTGCTGCCGGGAGTCGTGGAGACCGAACTCGCCGCCGGGACCGCCACCGGGCCGGTGCGCAGGCTGACCCCCGCGGAGGTCGCGCGCGCCGTGCTCGGCGTCATCCGGCGTCCGCGCTTCGAAGTGGCCCTGCCGCGGCGCATGGGCCTCGCCGCGCGACTCGCGGCGGTGCTGCCGGACCCGGCCCGCTTCCGCCTGCTGCGCACCGCGGTGCCGAACCAGGTCCTGGCCGTCACCGACAAGACGGCCCGGCACAGCTACGAGAACCGTGCCGTCACCGACCCCGATGGGAGCTCCGAACGATGACCGCGAACGTCACCCCGCAGACGGTCCGCCCGATCCCCGAGTTCGACGGCGTGCACGACATCTGGCCGCGCGGCAAGCGCCTGGAAGCGGTGCGCTCGGCGGCCGAGGCCTACCGCGAGCGGTTCGTCCGGCAGGGCACCGTCGCGGGCATCCGCAGCGTCGACATCGCCGCCGCGCCCTACCCCTCCCGGTACGCCTTCCAGGGATACAACCTGTCGATCAACCCGATGATCTCGATCATCAACCGGATGTTCGTGATCCAGTTCGAGGGCTTCGACGGCGAGCTCAAGACGCTCGTGTGGGAACCGACGGTCGCCGCGGGCTCCGCCGAAGCACCGTTCTACGGCAAGCTCCAGAAGATGGCGGGCGACTTCCTCTCCGACAAGGTCTTCGCCAAGTACTACAACGACCCGGACGCCGTGCTGCCCCGCCTGGGCCTGCACAACGACGACGTCGACTACGTGAGCTTCGACCACCTGCACGTCCAGGACGTCCGGATGATCATGGGCAGCGATCAGGTCATCCCCGGCGAGCGGGAACCGCGCGCGCCGCTGTTCCCGAACGGCAAGCTCCTGGTGCACCGCAAGGAACTCGGCACCTTCGAGGCGCCGCACCCGATGCAGTGGGCCTGGTACGTCGACGGCGGCATGGACGGCGTGCCCGCCGAACGGCTCGAAGTCATCGACGGCGACGTCGAGCTCGGCGTCGGCGTCAGCCTGCTGTGGACACCCGGCCACACCGACGGCAACCACTCGCTGGTGGTGAACACGCCCGACGGCGTGTGGGTCTCCTCGGAGAACGGCATGGCCGCCGACAGCTGGCAGCCCGAGCTGTCCAAGATCCCCGGCGTGAAGCAGCAGGCGCGGTTCTTCAACCGGGAAGTGGTGCTCAACGCCAACACCCTGGAGGACTCGCTTCACCAGTACGACTCGATGGTCAAGGAGAAGGCGATGGCGTCGCGCTCGCCGAAGGACTCCCGCTGGCTGCAGATCATCCCGTCCTCGGAGTGCGCCCCCTGGAAGCGCCAGTGGCCGGTCGTCCCGACCTTCACCCACGGCGGCCTCAACTACGGCGACATCACCAAGCCGAGCCGCTGACACCCCCGCGTTCCTGGTGAGCCGCGTTCGTGGTCGTCGTCCTGTCAGCGGCGAAGCCGCTGAGCAGCGACCAGCTTGAGCAAGCCGACCACCCGCAGGTTCTCAGCGGTTTCCTCGCGAGGACAGCTTTTCCCTCGTGGCGGAGCCACTCGGGAAAAAGCTGTGACACCCGACCAGGGGCGCAGCGAGGAAACCGCTGAGGTTCCGCCACCCGACCCCCTACTCAGGCCAGGGCGAAAACCGCCCGTCAGGTTCCGAGGGCCCTCTCGAAGCCGGGCGGGATGACGACGTCGGTGCGGTCCAGTTCGTGGATCGAGGAGCGGCCCAGGCCGAGCAGCGCGGAGTCGATGCCGCCGCGCAGGATGTCCAGGACGTTCTCCACTCCCGCCTGACCGTTGGCGGCCAAGCCCCACAGGTAGGCGCGGCCGATCATGACCGCTTTCGCACCGAGCGCGAGCGCTTTGACGACGTCGCCGCCCCGGCGCACGCCGCCGTCGAGCAGCACTTCCACCTGCCCGCCCACGGCGTCGGCGATGGCGGGTAGCACCCGGATGCTCGCCGGGGTGCCGTCCAGGTTGTTGCCGCCGTGGTTGGACACCGAGATCGCGGTGACTCCGGCGTCCACGGCGCGCTTGGCGTCGTCCACCCGGCACACGCCCTTGAGCAGGAACGGACCGTCCCACTGCTCGCGCATCCAGGCGATGTCGTCCCAGCTCGGCGGCGGCGTCTGCATCCACTGCCCGTAGGCGCCGAAGAACGTCGGGCCCTGCTCGCCGCGCCCGCCCACGTTGGGCACCCGCAGGTCCGGGATCGCGCGGTGCTTGACGAACTCGGCCAACCAGCGCGGATGCCGCAGCGCCTCGGGCGCGTAGCGCAGCATGGTGGCCAGGTTCATGTTCTCCGGGATCGCCGGGCTGCCCCAGTCCCTGCCGTGCGAGAACGACCAGTCCGTGGTCGCGATCATCCCGACCGCACCGGCCTCCTTCGCCCGCTGCGCCCGTCGCGCGATCTCGTCCCGGCCGCCCACCCAGTAGGTCTGGAAGAACGTCTGCGGGTTCGCCGCCACCACGTCTTCGACGGGTTTGCTCGCGAAGCCGCTGAGCCCCATCGCCGTCCCGCGCGCCGCGGCGGCGCGGGCCACCGCGACCTCGCCGTCCGGGTGCACCGCCTGGACGCCCGTCGGCGAGATGACCACCGGCATCGAGATCGGCTGCCCCAGCACGGTCGTGGCCAGGTCCCGCTCGGCGGACAGGCCGGCGACGTGCGGGGCGAATCCCAGCTCGCCGAACGCCGCTCGGTTGTCGGCCAGCGTCGTGCCCTTCTCCGATCCCGCGATCAACGCCCCGTAGACCGACCACGGCAGGCGTTTGCGCGCCCGCCGCTGGGCTTCGGCGACGCTCTCGAACCAACCGTTGCTCATCGCGGATCGCCCCTCGGGTCGGGTGTGACGGCAGCCACGACGTTAATGACATCCGGTGCCAAAATAAACCCTCGCCGCAGCATCGCCCGCACACCAACCGATCAGAGCAACCGACGACCGCGCCTCGTCCCGCACGGCCCCGCCAGCAGCCGGGAGTCGCGTTCGGACCCGCCGCGACGCGGCCCCGCCGGTGGCAGCACCGACGGGGCTCGTGCTGCCGCGGGAGCGCGAGAACACGGCGGTGGTGAACCGCGCGGCGCCCCGCCGTCCACCACCGCCGTGCCGTGGCCAGGTCACATGTTCTCGGCGCCCGATCTGATCGCCTGGCGGATGCGGAAGTAGGTGCCGCACCGGCAGACGTTGCGGATCTCGTCGAGCAGCGCGTCGTCGATCTCGCGGCCTTCGGCGCGCGCCTGGTTCACCTTCGCGACGGCGGCCATGATCTGGCCGGGCTGGCAGTAGCCGCACTGCGCGACGTCGTGTTCCAGCCATGCCTCCTGCATCGGGTGCAGGTCCTTGCCCACGGTGTCGGGCAGGCCTTCGATCGTGGTCACCTCATCGGTCGGTTCGAGGTCGCCGACGGGCACCGCACACGGGTTGAACGCCTTGCCGTTGATGTGCGACGTGCACGCCTTGCAGACGTTGATCCCGCAGCCGTACTTCGGTCCGCGGATGCCGAGCACGTCGCGCAGCACCCAGAGCATGCGCTCCTTGTCGTCGACGTCGACGGTCACCGACTCGCCGTTGACGATGAAGGTGTGTGTGGACATCAGTGCGCTCCCTCGAATCAGAAGGTGTGGGTGAGGCCGTCGGTCGGGGACTCCGGGACCGGCGGGACGAAGGACTTCGGTTCGAAGTGGAGCGGTTCCTTGTGGTTGATCGGGAAGTAGGTCGGCATCTCGCCGACCGCGCGGCCGTAGGCGCACGCCGTCGCCGCGAAGGTCGCCGCGACACCGGCTTCGCCCGCGCCGCCCGGCGGATGCTCGGACGGCATGACGAACACCTGGATGTCGCGCGGGGTGTTCCACTGCCTCGTGTAAGCCGAGTTGTCCCAGCTGGCTTCCAGGAAGTGGCCGTCGGCGAGATGGCTGGAGTTGGTCAGGGCCAACGCGATCCCGTCGGAGATGCCGCCCTGCATCTGCGCTTCGACGCCGGTGGGGTTGATGGCCAGGCCGGGGTCGACGGCGAACGTCACCTTGGTGACCAGCGGGCCCGTCCGCGCGTCGCGAATCCGCCGGTTCACGGTCTCCGGCCGGCAGTCGATCTCCACCAAGCAGGCCGTCGCGCCCTTGTACTCCTCGTGGATCGCGATGCCCTGGGCGCAGTGCTCCGGCATCCGCTTGCCCCATTCGCCTTCCTCGGCGACCTTCTCCAGCACGCGCCGCACGCGCTCCTCGCGCAGGAAACCCATCCGGAACTCGTAGGGGTCCTTGCCCATGCGCTCGGCGAGCCGGTCGACCACCAGCTCGTTGGCGGCACGCACATCCGGGGAGTAGACGTTGCGCACGGCGCTGGTCGGGAACCGGTCGTGGGCACCGGTCTCCAGGAGCAATTGATCGACGACGCCGAAGTCGTACGGCAGGTACTGGGTCGTCGTGAAGATCGTCTCGGCGAACGTGAGGTTGCCCGCGACCGGCAGCTTCGCGGCTCCGGCGGTGATCGCCTCACCGAGACCGTGCGTCAGGTCGACGGCCACGCCGGTGTGCCGGTGTTCGTAGGTCAGCACCTGATCGGCGAGCCGGGTGACCCGGATGCGCGAGGTGGTGATCGGGTGCGAGCGGCCCTGGCGGGGTTCGTCGGCGCGGTGCCACATCAGCCGCACCGGCGCCTGGCACGCCTTCGACACGTGCGCGGCTTCCAGCGCCCCGTCGAAGAACAGCTTCCGGCCGAAAGAACCGCCGCCCTCGACCACGTTGAACACGAGCTTGTCGACGGGCAATCCCACCGCGGCGGCGATCTCCTCCCGCGCCGCGATCGGTGACTTCGCGGAGGCCCAGACGGTTCCACCGTCCGCGCGGATGTCGGCGACCGCGCAGTTCGGTTCGAGCGGTGAGCCGCTGCGCGTGTAGAACTCGAAGCCGTAGTCCAACGTCTCGGTCAGCACCGGGACCTGCGGCACCACCATCGGCAGTTCCGCCCCGTGGACTTCGGCCAGGATCGACTCGTCGGACTCGCCCTCGGCCGTGCCGGGGTTCCAATCGACCTGCAGCGCCCGGATGGCGTCGATGCACTGGCCGAAGGTCTGCGCCCGGACGGCGACACCGGTCGGGACCTGTTCGACGTGCGTGACGCCGTTCATGGCCTTGACCTCAGCGGCGTTGCGCACCGCCTTGGGGGTGCCGTGGACCGTCGGCGCACGGCAGATCATCGCGGGCAGCGCGCCGTCGACCGCGAGGTCCATCGCGAACTGCTTCTGGCCGGTGATCGCCGCGCGGGCGTCCTTGCGCGGCTGCGGAGTGCCGACCACGTTGTACTCGGCGACCGGCTTGAGCACGACTTCCCGCGGCGTCGTCCGCGGCACCGCGGCCTTCGACACCAGTTCGCCGTAGGTGACGCTCTTGCCGCCGACGCCGATGATCTCGCCCGCCTTCGCCTGCAGCGCGTCGACGGTGTCGCCGAGCAGGTTCGACGCGGCTTCCAGCAGTGCCCCCTTGGCGATGGCCGCCGCGACCCGGACGGGGGTGTACATCGCGAAGATGGTGTTCGACCCACCGGTGAGCTGGTTGAACAGCAACTCCGGGCGGGCCGGGGCCAGCGATACGTCGACCTTGTCCAGCGGCAGTTCGAGCTCCTCGGCGACGATCATCGCGATCGAGGTGGTGATGCCCTGGCCGACCTCGGCCCGCGGCAGCTCGAACGACGCGGTGCCGTCCTCGTGCACCTCGACGGTGATCAGTTGCGAGGTGGGCAGCGCGGCTGCGCTGAGCACGTCGTTGAGGTCCGCGAGCTCGGCGGGAACGGGCGCGGTGGGTACCGCTGCCGCCGCCTCCGGCGGCGAACCGAGCAGTCCTACGTTGGCCGCGGCGACCAGACCGGAGCCCCCGACCAGGTATCCGAGGAACTTCCGCCTTGCCATGCCCGTTTCCTGCGCGCGGTGCCGTTCTGTTGCACGCTCTGACATTCCGCCTCCCCTAGTGCGCCACGTCACACCGTTGGCGTGGCACCCGCGAGTATCGGCGGCGGATCACTCGCGCGGGTGTTCAAGTTCTGTACAGCGATCAGCGCGTTTCCCGGACCATGGAACGACTTCCGAAAATGCGGGCCACAGTGGATCAAGGCACCGCAAATGCGGATCACGGGAGAATCGGTCCAGCGTCGCGCTCCCCGCCCGCCCCACCGGGCTCCCCCGCCTGCGATGCGAAGAGAACTCCGTTCAAAGTCTGGACAGGTCGAGTTCGCGGCGGTTATTACCTTGTGTGTCGACGAGCACACCGATGCCGCTGTGTGGAGGGACCCGACCAGATGGACCCACGTTGGTGCGTTGGACCTGCGGGCACACGAGTTCGCCAGGACATCGCGATGTCCTGGCGGCGAGTGGAGATGGCCGGGCTCGACCCGTCGGCGGAGTTCAAGACGGTCGCCCACGAGATCGATCCGCGCAGCTCGCTGCTGGTCGGCGCGGCCCCGGTGCTGGAAGATCTGGAGCAGAGCCTGCGGGGGAGCAACTACTCGACCCTGCTGGTGGATCGAGATTGCCGCGTCGTGCGCCGGTGGTTCGACGATCCACGTGTCGAGAGCGGCCTGGACTCGCTCGCCCTCGTTCCGGGAGCCAGTCTCCTCGAGGAGACGATCGGCACCAACGCGCTGGGCACCGCGATGGCCATCCGGCAGGCCATCAGCATCAACGGACGCGAGCACTTCGCGAAGTCCCTGCAAGGTTTCAGCTGCTACGGCCATCCGATCAGGCATCCGCTGACCAAGCGCATCGAAGGAGTCCTCGACATCACGGCGATCACCGAGCAGGCCAGCCCCCTGCTGCCGCCGTTGATCTCCCGCGCGGCCCACGACATCGAGCAGCGCCTGCTGGACGGAAGCCGGACCTCGGAGAAGGACCTGCTGCAGGCGTTCCAGGGCGCGGCGGGCCTGCGGCGACGGGCGATCGTCGCCATCGGTGAGGACATCGTGCTGTCGAACCAGGCGGCCAACGATCTGCTCAGCCCCAGCGATGTCGCGCTGCTGCGCGCCCTCCTGGAAGAGGTGCAGCGCGAAGAGCAGACCTTCGAGCTCACGCTCGAATCAGGCGCCCCCGTCAGCATCGAGATCTCCCGGGTGGGCAACGCCCGCCGCGGCGCGCTGGTGCGGGTGGACCGGGTCAGCGGTGATCGGGCACGGGCCGTGCGGAGTCGCTCCCGGACGCGGCTGGAGGAGGTCGGCGCTCCCCGCCTCATCACCGGAGTCCCGGGAACCGGCCGGTCGACCCGAGCGCGCGAGCTGGCCGCCGAGCAGCCCCCGTTGAGGGTCATGCGGCCGGGCGCGGCCTTGCTGGAAGGGCACGCCGAATGGGCCGCCGAGTTCGAGAGGGCGATGCGCCGTCCGAACGGGACGGTGTGCGTGGACGGCATCGACCTGCTCCCCGACGAATTGCTCGACCTCGTCGTCAACTGGGTCGATCACGACGGCCGACCGGATCTGATGTTCATAGCGGGACCGATCTCAGGGCTCACCGGCCGCGCGGCGGCATTGGCGGGTACGGCGATGATCCGCGAAGAACTCGTGCCGCTTTCGGCCCGGCGCACGGACATTCCCAACCTGGCCGCGACGATGATGAGCGAGATCGCCCCCGATCGGGCTTTGCACATGACCCCGAGCCTCATCGGAGCACTCGCCGCCCAGTCGTGGCCGGGGAACCTCCGCGAGCTCAAGGCCGTGATCCACCACCTGACGCGGCAACGGTCCGTCGGCGCGCTCACGGTGGCCGATCTTCCCGAGCAGTACCGGGCGACCTCGCCGGAGCACCCGTTGACGGCGTTGGACCAGGCGAAGCGGGACGTGATCGTCACGGCGCTCAAGGCCGCGGACGGCAACAAGGTTCGGGCGGCCGAGCAACTGGGCATGTCGCGCACGACCCTCTACGCGCGCATGAAATCGCTGCGCATCACGACGCACTGACCGAGCGCTCGGTCGCGAACCACCCCGCGCTCCCGAGGACGCGGCCCGTCGCGGTCAACGCGGCGAGCTGATCGTTCCTTCGCAAGTCAACGTCCGCAGCAGCGCCGCCAAGCCACCCGGCGCCCGCCCTCGGGTGCGCCCGCTGGTGCGCACGCGCACGTCGTTCGGTTGGCGCACCGCCGCCCCCGCTTCGGCGAGCTTCAGCCACAGGCCGTGGTCTTCGCCGGTGAACACCTCGGGGAAGCCGCCGACGGCGCGGAAGACGTCCGCGCGCACGCCGAGGTTGGCCCCGTAGACGTGGGAATGCGTGAACCGGTCCTCACCGCGTCGGACGTGTTCCTGGTAGCGGTGCTGCGCGCGGACGGTGATCGCGCTGTAGTCCTGCACGTCGGCCCGCCCGGCCACGGCGTCGGCTCCGTCGAACGCGTGCCGCAGGTGGTCGTCGATCCACGTCACCGGCACCGTGCCGTCGGCGTCGGTGTGCAGCAGCCAGAGCCGCTCGGCGCGCACTCGCGGCAGCAGCGCCCTCGCGCACCGGACGCCGAGGTTGCGCACGTCGCCGAGCGGTCGGGGCCGGGCCCTGGGCACGGTCGCGAACCGGTCGAACCCGTCCCCCGCGTCCCGCGCGAGGCGTTCGGTGCCGTCGGTGCAGCGGTCGGCGACCACGCACACCGACACCGGCAGGCGCAGGCGGGAGCGGCGCGCGGCGGCGATGACGCTGCGCACGCAGGCTTCGACGGTCGCCGCCTCGTCGTGCGCCGGAACGACCACCGCGACGGCGTCCACCTCGCCGCTCATCGGCGCCGCAACGCGGAGACGAGGAAGTCGGCGTCGGCGTAGGACGCCACGGGCACCAGCTCCGGATGCGCGTCGAGCCTGCGGTGCACCTCGGGGCCGTCGTGCGGCGCGTCGTGGGCCTGGTGCCGCCAGTGCACCGCCAGCACGTCGCCGCCGGGGCGCAGCGCCCGCAGGCCTTCGCCGATGGTCTCGGTCAGCGCGTCGTCCCCGAGGTAGTAGAGGATCTCGCTCCACACCAGCAGATCCACCTCCGCGCGCCCGAAGCGCCCCGGCAGCGCCCGCTGCTCCACGTGGACCGCCGGGTGGTCGCGGAGCTTGGCGCGGGCCCGCTCCACCGCGGCGCCGTCGGCGTCCGAGGCCAGCACGCGGTCGCAGCGGGAAGCGAGCAACCGCGTGAGCTCACCGGTGCCGCACGCGGGTTCGAGCGCGGTCGCGTACCGGGGTTCGGGCAGGCACGCCACGGCGAGCCGCTGCTTGCGCCGCTCGTACCAGGAGTGCACGTCCCAGGGTTCGGCGTGGGAGTCGTAGAGCTCGGCGAATCGCTCCGGCGGGGTCCCCTGGCGGGGCTGCGCGAACAGCACTTCGCGCTCCCCCGCGAAGTGCGCCAGCACGTCGGCGGGCAGGACGGGGTCTTCCCCGTTCGGCCCGGTCGCGGTCTGCGAGGTGAACGCGGCCAGCCCGGCGGCCTTCCGCTGCCGGTGCACCGGATTCAGCGGCTGCTCCGCCGCATCGCCCCACGGGAAGGAGGGCCCGTCCTTCCAGTGCCACGCCCAGATCGGGTAGCCCCACACCCGCGCCGAGGGCCGCGCCGCGCGGAGGACGGCGCGGCCGATCGCCTGGTGATCGGGGTGCGGATCCCCCGGCCAGGGGACGAGGCAGACGTCGGCATCGACCAGCAGCCCGCGCAGCTGCTCGACCAGGTCGTCCTCGTGCTGCGCGAGCTCCGAGTCGGGAAACCCCAGCCAGCACACCGGCGACTCGTCGATGCCGTGCACCTCCAGCGCGGCGTGCAGCTCCCGGCGCCGGGTGCCGGCGAGTTCCCGGCGCCCCCGTTCGTCGAGCCCGGGGTAGGCCGCCTCCCCATCGGTAGCCACCACGAGGTCCAACCGGGTTCCCTGCTCGCGCAGGACCTGCAGCAGACCGCCCACGCCGAGGCTCTCGTCATCCGGGTGCGCCGAGACCACCGCGACGCGGCCCCACCCGCCGGTGTCGAGCAGGGGCAGGGCGCGCCCCGGGCCCGCGGTCACGCGTCCGCTCCCGGATCACCGTCGAGCGCCTGCCCGCCCCAGTCGGCGAGCTCGCGTTCCGTGCTGTGCTGGCGCACGTAGACCTGCAGGTCGGCGAGATGCCGGGAGAACCGGGCGTCCCGCGCGAACGCGGCGGGACCGGTGATGCGAGGCGCCAGGTCCAGCGCCCGGCGAGCGGCGTCCTCGGCCGCGCAGCGGCATCGCAGCGCCACCGACCGCGCTGCGGGCTCGGCACCCGCGTCGACCTCGTCGGCGGCGCGCGCCAACACCGCGTCGGCCTGCTCCACCACCAACCGCAGCGCCCCCAGGTGCGCCGTCTTGTGCGGATCCGGGCTCGAAGCCCGGAGGTTCGCGACGACCGAGTCCCACAGCCCGAGCACGCCGCCGAACCACACGGCCGCCACTCCGGCGCCGCCGAGCCGGAACCCGGGGCGCTCGGTGTAGAAACCCGGTTCGGCGACCACCGAGTCGTCGGACCACGGCAGGTCGCGCAGCACGACGTCGAGCGTGTCGGACTCGGCCATGCCCGCCGCTCGCCAACTACCGACGACCGGACGCGCGGTGCCGGCTTCGACCGGGAGGTCGAACAGCACGTCGCAGCCCGAATCCTCCGCTGCACCGGGACGAGCCACCAGCAGCGCCCGGTCGACCGCGTTGGCTCCCGAGCACATCGGCACCGTTCCCGTGAGCACGCGGCGCGCGTCGTCGCACCACGCGCCCCGCCCTCCCGCGCGGGAGGCCCACACCCCGTAGACGGCGCCCGGCACCGCTTTCCGCCCGGCCTCGTGCAAGATCGCCACTGCATCGGTGTGCCCTTCCACCAGCCTGGCCAGCGACAGGTCGCGGCGGCCGTGCGCAGCCAGCAACGACCACCGGCGCCGGGTGCCGCCCTCGCCCGGCATCGGGAAGTCGAGATCGCCTTCCGCGACCAGCCGGCGCAGCTCGGTCCCCGGCGGACGATCGAAGGCAGGGACCTCCGCACCGGCCTCCGCCCCGAGCTGCACCATGTCCTCAGCCTCCTCCGCCTCGCCAGCAGTGATTCCCGATCCACGGCGAAATCAAACGCCACTCCGCGAACGCCGAAGGCCGGGCGCTTTTCGCCACCACCGGGCGAATCGGGGAAAAGGAATCCACCGCGAAATCCGTCACCGCCCGCCTTTTCGGCTCCGACGATCCGGAATAGGAACTCCGCGAACTCCTGCGCGCGGATGCTGCGAACGTGCGAGCCGATGGCACCCCCGAACCCGGCCGTCCACCTCGGACGTGCTCGCGGCCACCCCGCTGCGCGCGAGCGGATCGACGACGAACTCCTCCGGCTCCGTGCAGGAAACGGGTCCGCGGGAGCGATCGAGCGCCACCGACTCGGCCGACGCTCGACGTCCCGACGACTCCCCAGGGTGATCATCACCGTCGAGCCCTGACCAGCCGAAAAGCGCTGCGAGACCCATCAACGAACGCACGAAAAACCCCCGCCGGCGAAATCACCGACAGGGGTTCTGGTCTTGCAAGACAATCTGGTGCGCGATACTGGGATTGAACCAGTGACCTCTACCGTGTCAAGGTAGCGCTCTCCCACTGAGCTAATCGCGCGAGGCGGAGGCGGGAATCGAACCCGCGTACAGGGCTTTGCAGGCCCTTGCCTAAGCCACTCGGCCACTCCGCCGCGTTGGGCGCGTCCGGGCCGAACGTCCGGGTGACCGGGTGCCGATACCCGGAAACCCGAGATCGACCCGATCGGTTTCCCAGAGCGGATGACGGGACTCGAACCCGCGACCCTCACCTTGGCAAGGTGATGCGCTACCAGCTGCGCTACATCCGCCTGCACTGCGGTGAATGCTCCGGCTCGGCTCCGGAGTCACCGCTGCGTTGCACAGAGAACTTTAAACCACGCCGCATCCGACGATCAAAGGGGGGTCGATCGCCGGCCCCGCGACCCATGCCGAGCCTGGCCGCAGCGGCGAGGACGGCACGTCAGGACAGGTCGTGCGGCAGCAACCGGGTCAGCGCGTCGTCGACGTTGACCCACAGGTTCTCGTTGCCCGGCACCACGACGTCGTAGGTGCGGTCCAGGAAGTCCGCCAGCTCCTGCGCCGAGGCCTCGAAGACCGCGTGCCCGGACGGCGAGCTGAGCTCGATCGCGACGACCTCGGGGTCGTCGACCGCGGGCCGGATGCTCACATCCCCTTCGCCCGCGTGCGCGATCAGGCCGTCCGCGAGCAGGTCGCGGGCGAACACCCACTCGACCCAACCGGCCCGGCCGGTGCGGAACGCGGCCACCACCGCGTAGGGGTCGCGGGTGTCGTAGCGCAGTTCGACCTGGACGGGCACCGCAGGTGTCTGCGGGGCCAGCAGATCGAACACCGCCGTCGAACGGAGTGTCACGTGATCGTTTCGCATCGTCCTCGCCTTCCTAACTCCCTCCCGGTCCGCTTATCGACCGAGCAACACAGTTGTGACGCCTATGCGGGGTCATACGCTCGCCACCAGGCCCTACATCACCCGGTCGGGGCATACTGAACTTCGTAACGCGATCGGAAAACTGCGCAGCGTGGTCGCATCGCATCCCCCGACCAACATCAGCCCGACTCCCCCGGTACCGGCGTTCGGCTCCGACCGGAGCGAGACCGAGCCATCCCCACAACGCGCCCGACAGCGTCGCTGAACTTTTCCCTTGGCACTGCCGGACACCCATCGAGGATAAGCGATGGACCTGCGTCCATACGGGTTTCAACGGGCGGGGCTGAGACACTCGCCACGAGCATTCGCCGAGACGGACTAACCCCGACATCCGGACGCGCAACCGCACACGCCTGGCCGCCACCCGGTCGAGGAGAGCGGTGCCACAGTGTGACCAGGGTCGAAGGCCCGCACCCGATCTCGGCGCCACAACTGGGAAAAACCAACCCATGACGCACGTCACATTTCGTCCGGCGTCGCAACCCCCTTCCGGGAGTGCTCCACCAGGCCCGCCCCGAGTCGGCCCGTATTCTCTGAACCGTGGCACGGCGCTGCGACGGACCAGCGGGCACGACCCGGCGAACACGCTGATCACAGCGCCGCAGACCCCGGCAGCACCCAGAACGACACGTGGCAGGTGGACCCTGAGCAGGACAGCCGAACCGGGACCGGAGAAGATCGACATGGCCCCGGACGACGACACCCCGCAGCCCCGCCGCAGGTGGCACAGGCTCCGCCGGGGCCTGCGAGCTCGACGCGAACGCATCCGCGCCAACCCCACGCTGAACACGACCTACCGGGTCGCACTCGGCGGGTTCGGCACGATCGTGCTCATCGTCGGCATCATCGCGATCCCGTACCCCGGCCCCGGCTGGCTCATCGTGTTCGCCGGGCTCGGCATCCTCGCCACCGAGTTCCACTGGGCGCACCGCGTCAACATGTTCACCAAGCGCCACTACCGCCGCTGGGTCAACTGGCTCGGCAGGCAGCACTGGACGGTCAAGCTCGGCATCGCCGCCCTGACCGGCGTCATCGTGGTCCTGACGCTCTGGTTGCTCGGCATGTACGCCACGATCGGACACTGGTTCGGAGTGCGCTGGCCGTGGTTGACCTCCCCCCTGTTCGGGCACTGAAAACGGTGTTGTAGAGTTCTCCATGTCGCCGGGAACGGCGGCACCGGGCGATTAGCTCAGGGGGAGAGCGCTTCGTTCACACCGAAGAGGTCACTGGTTCGATCCCAGTATCGCCCACAAGAAAACGGCCAGGTCAGAGCCCCGAAAGGGAATCTCGGACCTGGCCGTTTCGCTTTTTCGGGGTCCGGTCCGCAGTACCGGAATCGCGGCTGCACACGCTCACCTCCCACGGCGACCGCGTCGCGGAACGCGAATCCTGCTGGAGCACAACGGATTCGACCTCGACGGCGTGCGAACGCATGGACACCGGTCGGCGGAACGCGGTCCCAGCACCGGAGATCGGCTGATCCTCAGCCCCTCCCGGTCCTCGCCCGACTCGGAAGCGTTGCGCGGCAAGCGGTCCAAGAAAGTTGACCACCGCACGACCCGGCGTGGTCGACGACCTCCGGCCGAAGTCGCCGCCCCGGCCCGCGCGATCGGCGTAGGCTCGCTGATCGAGTCCGAGGGACGCTGCAGCGGCCGGAGCCCGCCACGCTCGGACTTTCGTTCTCCCCAAGGGCGTCTTCGACGCGGAGGAGACGGCAGTGCCGCAGAACTCGGACCACGCGATCACCTACGCCCCGCCTGGGGCGAGCGATCACGAGGCGCTGCGCGCCATGGCGAGAGCGTCGTTCGCCGCGACGTTCGGGCACCTCTACGACGCCGCGCCGTTCGCCGCCTTCCTCGACCGCGCTTACGGGCCCGGCGGCGACATGCAGCGGGATCTGGCCGACCCGGCGGTCCGCTGGCTGGTGGGGTTCCACCGGTCCGAGCCGATCGGGTACGCCAAGCTCACTCCGCTGCGGGCTCCGGCCCCGGCGCCCTCGCCCGGTGCCGTCGAGTTGCAGCAGATCTACGTGCTGCAGGACTGGCACGGCCGCGGTGTGGCCGCTCGGCTCATGGAGTGGGCGTTGCGCACCGCTGCCGCGGAGCAGGCGCCGGAAATCCACCTCACGGTCTTCGACCACAACGAGCGCGCGAAGCGCTTCTACCGCCGGTACGGCTTCGCCGAGGTCGGACGCTGCACCTTCACCCTCGGCGACCGAGTCGACGACGACCGGATCTGGCGTCGCGCCCTCTGACTCGGACTCCCGGGGTTCAGCAGAGGTCGTAGCGGGGGGTGGTGCGCAGGAGGTGGGACAGGTCGGTGCCGGGGGCGAGGTCGTGCGCCGGGACGCGGCGGGTGAACAGGCGGGCCGGTTCGGTGCCGCCCAGGTCGGCGCGCTGGTCCCGGACGCGCAGCCACGCGCCCTCGCGGAGGCCGAGCACCGGGACGTCGTTGTGCTCCAGGAACTCGATGAGGCGTTCGTCGCGCGTCTCGCCGCGGTGCGTGCTCGCCGGGTCCGGCGGCAGGTAGTGCGGGTTGATCTGGAACGGCACCAGGCCGAGCGCGGCGAACGAGGCGGGCTGCACGATCGGCATGTCGTTGCTGGTCCGCAGGCTCGGGCAGGCCGCGTTGGTGCCCGCGCTGGAGCCCAGGTACGGCACGCCGGCGAGCACCGCGCGGCGCAGCGCCCGCACGAGTCCTTGGCGTTGCAGGGTCGCGAGCAGGCGGAACGTGTTGCCGCCGCCCAGGAACACCGCCTCGGCCGATGCGATGGCGCGCACCGGGTCGGCCGCGCGGTGCAGGCCGTCGACCTTGATGCCGATGGAGCTCAGCACCGAGTGCGCGGTGCGCGCGTAGTCGTCGAAGTCGCGGCGGGCGTAGGGCACGAACAACATGCGTTCCCGGCCTGCCATCAGCTCCGTGATCGCGGGCAGCGCGTGCCCGAGGAAACCGGGCGAGGCGTGCACTCGCGAACTCGACAGCAGGAGCAGCTGCACCACGGCTCTCCCTCCCCGCGTCCGTGGACCGCAGCGAACCCTACCGCCGGTGCTGGAACGGGTGGGCCGGGACGGGCAGGATGACCGGCATGGCCGAAGACGACGTGACGATCATCGGCGGCGGCATCGTGGGCTTGGCGACGGCGCACGCGCTGCTGCGGGCTGATCCCGGCAAGCGGATCACGGTGCTGGAGAAGGAATCCGCGGTGGGCTCGCACCAGACCGGCCGCAACTCCGGTGTGCTCCACAGTGGACTCTACTATCCGCCGGGCAGTGCGAAGGCGCGGTTCGCCCGGGCTGGCGCGGAGGAGATGTACCGGTTCTGCGCGGAGCACGGCGTGCCGGTCCGGCGCCTCGGGAAGCTGGTCGTGGCGACCCGCGCCGAGCAGCTCCCCCGGCTGGCCGAGCTCGCCCGGCGCGGCGCGGCCAACGGCGTCCGCCTGTCCGAACTGGACGGTTCGGGGATCGCCGAGCGGGAACCCCGGGTCCGGGGCTTGCGCGCGCTGCTGGTCCCGGACGCGGGCATCACGGACTTCGGCGCGGTGTCCCGGGTGCTCGCCGACCTGCTGGCCGAGCGCGGGGTGGCGGTGCGGCGCGGCACCGAGCTGGTCGCCGCGCGGCGCGACGGGGACGGGCTGGTGCTCACCACCACGACCGGCGAGGTCCGCACCCGGCTGGCTGTGAACTGCGCGGGCCTGCACAGCGACACCGTCGCCGAACTCGCCGGGACCAGGCCCGCCGCGCGGATCCTGCCGTTCCGCGGCGAGTACTACGAGACGAGCGCGGCAGCCCACGAACTGGTGCGCGCGCTGGTGTACCCGGTGCCGGACCCGGCGTTCCCGTTCCTCGGCGTGCACTTCACGCGCATGATCGACGGCGGGCTGCACGTGGGCCCGAACGCCGTGCCGGCGCTGGCCCGCGAGGGCTACGACTGGCGGACCTGGTCCGGCCCGCACCTGCGGCGGCTGCTGGGCGACCCCGGCCTGCGCTCGCTGGCGAAGCGGTATTGGCGCACCGGCGCGGCGGAGATCGCGCGCTCGGCCGCCAAGCCGCTGTTCGTCCGAGCCGCCCGCGAGCTGCTGCCCGCGCTGCGCGGTGCCGACCTGGTGCCCGCGGCGGCGGGCGTGCGGGCGCAGGCGGTGCGCCCGGACGGGACCCTCGTCGACGACTTCCTGGTGCACGAGGACGAGCGGTGGATCCACGTCCTCAACGCCCCGTCGCCCGCCGCGACCGCGTCGCTGCGCATCGGCGCCGACATCGCCGAGAGGGTCACCGCCCATCTCGGCTGATGCCGGACGCCGATGCCGCGCGGCCGATCAGTAGTAGCCGCGTTCGCGGTAGTCGCGTTCGCGGTTCTGCGCGGCGTTGATCGCGATGCGGCGCACCACTCCGTGCAGGGCGCTGCTGACGATGGTGACGATCAGCGCGCCCCAGAACGCCGCCCAGAACCCGTCCACGTGGAACGGCAGGTCCAGCTCGCCCGCGACGTAACCGGACAGCCAGAACAGCAGCGCGTTCACCACGAGCCCGAACAGCCCGAGGGTGAGCACGTACAGCAGGCAGCCGAAGGTCTTCGCGATCGGCTTCAGGACGGCGTTGACGACACCGACCACGATCGCGACCACCAGCAGCGTCACGATCTTCGTCCCGGCGTCGGTGCTCGCGTCGCCCAGCTGGATGCCGGGCAGCAGCGTGGTCGCCCACACCGCGACCGCGGTGATCAGGATGTGCAGCAATACCGCCACGAGGTGCCCCTCTCCCAGGTTCGCCGTCGATCTAGTCGGCGAACGGTACCGCTCCGGCGCGAGCCGGGTACGACCCGTCGCACGACCACGAGGAACGCCTGATCAGGCGAACATCTCGTCCGTCAGCTCGCGGATCGCGTCGGCGCGGGCGCGCCGCCCGGCCTGCTCGTAGACCTCCACGAAGCGGAACACCAGGCCTTCGCGCAGCCCCCACGGGCACAGGTCCAGCTCGTCCACGCCGATGGCGCGCAGCAGCGCGTCGGCCGCGACCGCGCCCGCCAGGATGCGCCGGGCACGGCTGCGGGACACGCCAGGCAGCTTGGCCCGCTCGGCCTGGCCGAGCGCGGCGAGTCGCGGGATCCACCGCTTCAGGTTCTCCCGCGCGAGGTGGTCGGGGTGGCGCACCAGGCGCTCGTCCGAGCTCGCGGCGAGCACGGCCAGCTGCCGCAGCACCTTCGACTGGGCGACGGGCTGGCCGAGGTCCAGCTTCCGGAACGGGGTCAGCGCCGGCAGAGCGATGCGCTCGACGGCCGCGTGCAGCGCCTCGACCTGCTCCGCCGGGGGCGGATCGGTGGGCAGGTATTCGCGGGTGAGCCGGGCCGCGCCCATCGGCAGCGACACCACCTGCTCCGGGATCTGCCCGGATCCGGTGGCGACCTCGGCGGTGCCGCCACCGATGTCGACGGTGGTCAGCGGCGTGCCGCACTGGCCGTGCCAGCGGCGGGCGGCGTGGTAGCAGAGCGCGGCCTCGGCATGCGGCGTCATCGACCCGATGCGGGTGCCCGCGGCGGCGGAGAGGCGGTCGCGCAGCTCGGCGCCGTTGGCGGCGTCGCGCACGGCGGCCGTGCCGAACGCCACAAGCGGGCCGGACAGCTCGGACCCGACGGCGCTCATGCAGTCCTCGACGGCGCGCACCGCGCGCGCCATGCCCTGCTCGGTCACGGAGCCGTCGGCGCGGGTGTGCTCGGCGAGGCGGGTGCGCGCCTTGTGGCTCCAGGACGCGCGGGGCAGCCGGCCTCGGTCGAGGTCGACCAGTTCGAGGCGTGCCGCGGTGGAGCCGATATCAAGAAGTCCGAGCCTCATACCACCCTCACGTGTAGTTCCGACAGGCCGTCGAGCCGAACGGCGAACACCCGTGCGCAGCAATGCGGAACCATCGACATGGCCGAATCATGCCGTACGCACACGATTTGTTCATCGCCCGTTCGGATTTTCTTGATCCGTAATTAATGTCACTCCTCATCTTTGCACTACCGATGTCACACGAGCAGTGTTAAAAACAGGGGGTCCCGGAGCAGTGCTACCCGGCGGTAACATCCGGGGTGACCCGGCGACGCGGCTGGTACGCGATGGTGCGGCCGCTCGCTCGCCAGCGACCGAGAGGACCACCATGCGCATCGGGATGCCGCTGAATTACAGCGGGGGCTTCAAAGAGACCGTGGACGAGCTGGCCACCTACGAGAAGGCCGGGCTGGACATCGTCTACGTCGCCGAAGCCTACTCGTTCGACGCGGTCAGCCAGATGGGCTTCATCGCCGCCCGCACCGAGCGGCTCCAGATCGCGTCCGGGATCTTGCAGATCTACACCCGCACGCCCACCCTCACCGCGATGACCGCCGCCGGTATGGACTTCGTCTCCGACGGCCGGTTCACCCTCGGCATCGGCGCCTCCGGACCGCAGGTCATCGAAGGCTTCCACGGCGTGCCCTACAACGCGCCGCTGGGCCGGACCCGCGAACTGGTCGACATCTGCCGCCAGGTGTGGCGCCGCGAACGCGTCCAGCACGAGGGCAAGCACTACCAGATCCCGCTGCCCGAAGGGCAGGGCACGGGCCTGGGCAAGCCGCTGAAGCTGATCAACCACCCGGTGCGCCCGAACATCCCGATCATGATCGCGGCCATCGGCCCGAAGAACGTCGCCATGGTCGCCGAGATCGGCGACGCGTGGGAACCGATCTTCTACGTGCCGGAGAAGGCCCACGAGGTCTGGGGCGAGTCGCTGGCCGCGGGCAAGGCCAAGCGCAACCCCGAGCTGGGCGAACTCGACGTCGTCGGCCAGGCGCCGCTGGCGATCGGCGACGACGTCGGAGCGCTCGTCGACTCGATGCGCCCGATGCTGGCCCTCTACATCGGCGGCATGGGCGCGAAGGGCAAGAACTTCTACAACGACCTCGCCTGCCGCTACGGCTACGAGGCCGAGGCCGCGGAGATCCAGGACCTCTACCTGGACGGCAAGAAGGACGAGGCCGCGGCGAAGGTCCCCGACGACCTCGTCGCCAAGAGCACCCTCATCGGCTCCGAAGGCCACGTGCGCGAGCGGCTCGCGGCGTTCAAGGAGTCCGGCGTGACCACGATGAACGTCACACCGCTCGCGGGCAGCTTCGAGGAGCGCACCAAGCTGATCGAGCAGGTCCGCGGCATCGCCGACGACCTCTGATCCGCCACCGCGGCCGGGCGCGCCACCGCGCCCGGCCGCGTCCAGGTCAGCCGACGATCACCCGGATCGGCGCGCCGTCCAGGTAGGCGCGGATGTCTTCGACGGTCTCCGGGTAGAACGCCTCGTAGGTGCCCTTCGTGACGTACCCGATGTGCGGGGTGAGCACGGTGCGCGGCGTGCTGCGCCACGGGTCGTCGACCGGCAGCGGTTCCTGCCCGTAGACGTCGATGCCCGCACCGGCGATCCGGCCCGCGTGCAGCGCCTCGCGCAGCGCGGCCTCGTCGACGATCGGCCCGCGCGAGGTGTTGACCAGGTACGCGGTGGGCCGCATCAGCGCCAGTTCCGCCGCGCCGACCAGACCCCGGGTGCGCTTGCTGAGCACCGTGTGGATGGTGAGCACGTCGGCTTCGCGGAACAGGTCCTCCTTGGACACCCGTCGCGCTCCGACGGCGGCAGCGGCCTCGTCGGTGAGGTTCTCGCTCCAGGCGACGACCTCCATGCCGAACGCGGCGCCGACCTTCGCGACCTGGCTGCCGAGCCTGCCCAGACCGAGCACGCCCAGCGTGCGCCCGGCCAGTTCGAGGCCGACGCCGCGCTGCCAGCCGCCCTCGCGGATCGCCCGGTCCTGCAGCGGGATGTCCCTGGTGACGGCGAAGATCAATCCCCAGGTCAGCTCGGCGGTCGGCCCCCACGCCAGGTGCGGGGCGGAGCCGTTGCCGGTCCCGCACACCACGACACCGAGCTCGGCGGCGGCGTCCAGATCGATCGACGCGTTGCGCATACCGGTCGTGACCAGCAGCTTCAGCTTCGGCAGCGCGGCCAGCAGGTCCCGCGGGAACGGGGTGCGCTCCCGCATCGCGGCGATCACGTCGAACGGTTCGAGCCGCCGCACCAGCTCGTCGTGGTCGGTGAGGGTGTCGTGGAACACCTCGACGTCGGCCGCCAGCGAGTCCCAGTCCGCGTGATCCCGCGCGACACCCTGGTAATCATCGAGCACCGCGATGCGCATGCACTCCTCCTTCGACGCTTGTCGCCCGCACGATCGTAGTGCGATCACCTCGCGCACCCGGCCGGTGGAACCTCGCAAAAGCCCCACGCTGCCCCGCCCCGGCGACCTGACAACCCGTGCTCCGCCCAGGCAGACTGCGCGACGTGACTCGATCCCGACTCCTGCACCTGCTGCCGCTGAGCTCGTTCCACGCCGCCTCGGACCGCATCGGCGCTCCGTCCCTGGGGACCAGCGGATTCGTGCACTGCTCGCCGGACGTGGACACCACGCTCGCGGTGGCCAACTCGCTGTACGGGGACGCGACCGAGCAGCTGGTCGCGCTGGAGCTCGATCCGCGGCGGCTGTCCGCCCCGGTGCGCTGGGAGGCCGCCGATCCGGCTCCCCCGGCGGGCGTCGCCGCCGACGTGCTGTTCCCGCACGTCTACGGGGAGCTGGAGCGGTCCGCGGTGATCGGCGTGCACTACGCCCGCCGCGACGCGCACGGGCGGTTCACCGCGCTGGAGACCCGCAGTCGCACGGCGGAGGAGCTGAACCTGCTGCCGCACCCGGAGGGCGGCTGGTACCGGCGGACCTGGACCAGCGACGTCGAGGTGTCCCCGGACGATCGGGGCGTGCGGCCCACCGCGACGGCGATCTACTACCTGCTGGCCGCCGGGCACACCTCGGCGTGGCACGCGGTCGGCTCGGCGGAGCTGTGGTTGTGGCACCGCGGCGGGCCGCTGACGCTGTCGCTCGGCGGCGACGGGGACGCGCCTTCGGAACAGCCGCGCCACCACGTGCTCGGCGCGGGCGCCGGGCAGGACCCTCAGGTGCTGGTGCCCGCCGGGACGTGGCAGCGGGCGGTCGCTTCGGCGACGGTCGAGTCGCTGGTGACCTGCGTGGTCTCGCCCGGATTCGACTTCGCGGACTTCAGCACGCCGGACTGATCCGCGTCGGCCGCCAGCACGGGGACGCGAGGGCCGGCGCTCGGCGTCGGCACGGCGATCCGCTGCGGGCGCGACTCACCGGCCCGCGGCGCGACGACCTCCGGCTCGGCGGTCCGCGATTCGATGACCTGCGGCTCGGCGGCCGACGGCTCAGCGATCTGCGGCTCGGTGACCTGCGGCTCCGCCGGTTCCGGTTCGGTGCAGTGGTGCCGGGCCGGGCTCGGGAGGGGTTCCTCACCGAGCATGCGTCGCTCGAACCAGCACATCGCGATCAGCGATCCGATGATCGTTCCGATGCCCAGCGAAGCCATCAGCACGAAGACCGCCAACGTGTTCAGCACCGACCTCACCCCCGAGAGAAACCGTGCGCGGCGCCGATTCCCGCCGGCCCGGCCGCGGTCGGCCGGGACGGCGAGCGGCTCGCCGGAATTCACCGTAGGGCGGGTCCCACACCAGTGCCGGACATCGACCGGGGGCGCACTCCGATCGGAGGAATTCGGCGCGATCGCGGTTTGAGCGCGACCCTCCGCCGGGTGATCTCGACGACGTGGCGAACGTCCTTGATCAGGCAATTCGACCTTAAGCGGCGCTACTATCGGGTGATGGTGCCCGCAGCGCGGCCCCGTGGCGATCCGTAGTCGGCACGGCCCCCGTTGTCGTGACGGTCCGCGGACCGGGGCAACGGATGCCCGCCGCGGTGCGTGCACCCAGTGATCGCAAGGACGAGCAGGTCGAGCCGGGAGGTACACGGTGAAGGGCTACGCGGTGCATCTGCTCTTCCACGCGCTCACCTTGCTCTGCGGCACCGCTCTGGGGATCGCGGCGACGCTGTGGTGGTCCACCGGCGCGGTCCCCGCCGGGTGGGCGGCGCTCGCCGCGCTGCTGCTCGGCATCGCCGTGCTGGTGCTGCAGTGGCGGCACATCAGCGCGAGCGCGCCGCGGCGCGACGTCCACCGCGGCGCCCCGGCGCGGCGCTCGGACACGCGGCCGGAGCTGGGCGCCACCGCCGTGCACCGGGACGACCCGACGACCGTGTCGCCGCCGACCAGGTGGGGCTGACCACCTACCGGGAACCCCCTGACGGGCGCTAGCCGGGACGTTCCCGGCCGTGCTCGCATGGTGAGCGGCGATCCGCGCTGCCCACGGAGGTCGGACCCCGATGACGGCTCGACGAGTGAACGCCTTGGACGGTGCCTGGTCGTTCGGGCCGCTGGAGCCGGGCGCCGACCCGGGCGCGGTGCCCGACGAGCTGCTCGGCACCGCGATCGTGCCGCACGTCGTCGCGGAGTTGTCGTGGCGGGACTGGGACCCGGCGAGCTGGGAGCGCGACTGGCTGTACCGGAAGCGCTTCGCCGGGGCGGGCGAGCCCGGCCGGAGGTACTTCCTGCGGTTCGCGGGCGTGCTCACCACGACGCGGCCGATCCTCAACGGGCGTCCGCTGGAGCCGCACGGCGGCGGCTACCTGCCGTTCGATCGGGAGGTCACCGGGCTGCTGGCGGCCCGCAACGTGCTGGACGTGGTGGTGGACGGCCGGTTCGACGCGGACGTGCCGCCGAACTCGGACCGCCCGAGCGACGTCGTGGACTTCTGGCAACCCGCGGGCCTGCACCGCGAGGTGGCGCTGGTGGCGCGGCCCGCCGATCACGTGCGGGACGTGTTCGCGAAACCCGTGCGGGTGCTCGACGACGCCCGCCGCGGTCTGGTGGTGCGCTGCGAGCTCGACCTCGTCGACGGCGGTCCCGCGCAGCTGCGGGCGCAGCTGCGCGACGCGGACCGGCCGGTCGCCGAGGCCGAACGCGAAGTGGATCTCGGGCCGGGGCGGGGTACCGCGGAGCTGGTGCTGGACGGGCTCAGCGGCGTGCGGCTGTGGGACCCGGATTCGCCGCACCTCTACGACGTGGTGGTGACGTTGCGGCGTGCCGGGCGCGTCGTGGACGAGCACCAGGTGCGCACCGGGTTCCGCGAGGTCCGGTTCGACCGCGACGGGTTCCGGCTCAACGGCGAACGGCTGCGGTTGTTCGGGGTGAACCGGCACCAGCTGTTCCCGTTCGCCGGTGCGGCGATGCCCGCGCGGGTGCAGCGCCGCGACGCGGAGATCCTGCGCCGCGAGTTGAACTGCACGATGGTGCGCTGCTCGCACTACCCGCCGCACGAGGCGTTCCTGGACGCCTGCGACGAGCTGGGGCTGCTGGTGTGGGACGAGCCGCCGGGCTGGCAGCACCTCGGCTCGGGCCGCTGGCTGGAACGCGCGCACCGCGACGTGCACGACATGATCGTGCGAGACCGCAACCACCCGTCGGTGGTGCTGTGGGCGGCGCGGCTCAACGAGACTCCCGGCGACGCGGAGTTCTACGGCCGCACGGAGCGGCTGGCGAAGTCGCTGGACGACTCGCGGCCGACGACCGGCGCGATCCTCGGCGCCGACCACGCCACCACGGATTTCCAGCACGACGTGTTCGGCTACAACGACTACTCGGCGAGCACCGGCCCGGACGGCCTGCCGCAGCCGGAGCCGGAACCACCGCGCCGGGACCTGCCGTACCTGATCAGCGAGGCGGTCGGCACGCTGTCCGGCCCGGCGAGGTTCTACCGGCGCACCGATCCGCAGGCCGTGCAGCAGGGGCAGGCGCTGGCGCACGCGCGGGTGCACGACCTGGCGGGCGCCGATCCGGCTTACGCGGGAGTGCTGGCGTGGGCGGGTTTCGACTACCCGTCGGGGCACGGCAACATCGACCGGGGCGTGAAGTGGCCCGGGGTGGTCGACCTGTTCCGGGTGCCGAAGCCGGGCGCGGCGATGTACCGGGCGCAGGTGGATCCGCGCCGCCGCCCGGTGATCGAGCCGTCGTTCCACTGGGACCTCACCGGCCCGAGTCCGGTGCGGGAACTCGGCGAGGCCGCAATCTGGTCCAATGTGGACAGACTGGAGCTGTTCGTCGGCGGTGAGCCGTTCGGCGCGCTCACCGCCGCCCGCGAGCGGTACCCGAACCTGCCCTACCCGCCGTTCCTCGCCGACTTCGGCGCGGTGCGCGGCATCCCGGAGCTGCGCGTGGACGGGTACCTCGACGACCGGATGGTGCTGACCCGCCGGTTCTCGGCGGACAGGTCGGCGGACCGCCTGGTGCTGCGGCCCGACGACCGGGAGCTCGTCGCCGGGGGCGCCGACGCGACCCGCGTCGAGATCCGGGTGGTGGACCGCTACGGCGCGGACCGCCCGCACACCGCCGGTGACGTCGAACTGGACCTCACCGGACCGGCCGAACTCGTCGGCCCCGCGCGGTTCCCGCTGGCGGAGACCGGCGGGGTGGGCGCGGTGTGGCTGCGCAGCGCCCGCAGCGGCACCGGACGCGTCCGGCTGCGGGCGCTGCACCCCTCGGCGGGCGAAGCCCGGACCGAGCTCACGGTGACGGCCTCGTGAGCACCTCGCGGGTCTGCCGGGCGATCTCCACGTCCTCCCTGGACTCGACGACGACGGTGCGCACCGCGGCGGAATTCGTGCTGATGTCGGCGTCGGTCCCCGTCGCCGCGTTGCGCTCCGAATCGACCTCCACGCCCAGGAATCCCAGGTTCTCGGCGAGTTCGGCGCGCAACGGCGGCTGGTGCTCGCCGACGCCGCCGGTGAACACCAGCAGGTCCAGCCCGCCCATCGCCGCCACCATCGCCCCGGCGTGGCGCAGCAGGCTGTGCGCGTACACGTCGTAGGCCAGTTCCGCGTCCAGGTCGCAGTCGGTTCGGGCGGCGAGCACGTCGCGGAGGTCGCCCGAGCCACCCGACAACCCGGCCAGGCCGGAGCGCTTCTGCAACGTGGTGCACAGCTCGTCCACGCCGACCTTCCCGCTGGTCAGCAGCCAGCCCAGCAGCCCCGGATCGATCGACCCGCTGCGAGTCGCCATCACCAGGCCCTCGTCCGGGGTGAAACCCATCGTGGTGTCCACGCACCGGCCGCCGCGCACCGCCGCCAACGACGCGCCCGCCCCCAAGTGGCAGCTCAGCACCCTCCCGGCGGCGATCCCGGCGATCTCAGCGCCGCGCCGCGACGCGTAGGCGTGGGACAGGCCGTGGAAGCCGTAGCGGCGCAACGTCCAGCGCTCGTTCCACTCCTTCGGCAGCGCGTAGGTGCGGGCCGCCTCCGGCAACGTCGTGTGGAACGCGGTGTCCACGCACGCGACGGCCGGGGTGGCGGGCGCGCACTCCCCCGCCGCCCGGATCCCGTCCAGCGCGCGGGCCTGGTGCAACGGCGCCAGATCCGTCAGGCCCGCCAAGTGGTCCACGAGCCGGTCGTCGAGCAACGCCGGGCCCAGCACCTTCGGCCCGCCGTGCACCACGCGGTGCCCGATGGCCTGCGCGCCGTGCTCGTGGAAGAAGTCCCGGATCGGCTCCGCTTCCCCGCGCCAGCGCTGCACGTCGTGCCCGGCGACCTGCTCGTCGTCGTGCAGCAACCGGAGCTTGAGGCTGCTCGATCCCGCGTTCACCGTCAGCACGCGCATGGTTCAGGACCACTTCCAATCGCGGATCTCCGGCATGTCCTCGCCGTGCGTGGAGACGTAGTGCCGGTGCTCGATGAGCTTGCGGCTGAGCTCCTCCCGCGCGTACACGGCGCTCTCGCCCAGACCGGGCGCCCGGTCGATCGCTTCGATGGCGAGGTGGAAGCGGTCGATCTCGTTGAGCACGCACATGTCGAACGGGGTCGTGGTGGTGCCCTCCTCCTTGTAGCCGCGCACGTGGATGTTGTCGTGGCCGTGACGCCGGTAGGTCAGCCGGTGGATCAGCCACGGGTAGCCGTGGTAGCAGAAGATCACCGGCTTGTCCGAGGTGAACAGCGCGTCGAACTCCACGTCGGGCAGTCCGTGCGGGTGCTCGCGCGGATCCTGCAACCGCATCAGGTCCACCACGTTCACCACGCGGACGCGCAGTTCCGGGAAGCGCCGCCGCAGCAGGTCCACGGCGGCCAGCGTCTCCATCGTCGGCACGTCCCCCGCGCAGCCCAGCACCACGTCCGGTTCACCGTCCTGGTCGTTGCTCGCCCAGTCCCAGATCCCGATGCCCTTGGTGCAGTGCACCACCGCGTCGTCCACGTCCAGGTACTGGGCGGCGGGCTGCTTGCCCGCGACGATCACGTTGATGTAGTCCCTGCTGCGCAGGCAGTGATCGGCCACCGACAGCAGCGTGTTCGCGTCCGGCGGCAGGTAGACCCGCACGATCTCGGCCTTCTTGTTCATCACGTGGTCGATGAACCCGGGGTCCTGATGGGAGAAGCCGTTGTGGTCCTGGCGCCACACGTGCGAGGTCAGCAGGTAGTTCAGCGAAGCGATCGGCTGCCGCCACGCCAGCCCGGTGCTCACCTTCAACCACTTCGCGTGCTGGTTGAGCATCGAGTCCACCAGGTGCGCGAACGCCTCGTAGCAGGAGAAGAAGCCGTGCCTGCCGGTGAGCAGGTAGCCCTCCAGCCAGCCCTGGCAGAGGTGCTCGGAAAGCACCTCCATGACCCGCCCGTCGGGCGCCAGCGAAGCGTCGCCCGGTTCGGACTCCGCCATCCACGCCCGCGACGTCGCCTCCAGCACCGCGCCGAGCCGGTTCGAATTGTTCTCGTCCGGCGCGAACACCCGGAAGTTCGCGGCGGAAGCGTTGAGCTGCATCGCGTCGCGCAGGAACGCGCCGAGCACCTGGGTGGCCTCCCCCGTCGTCGACCCCGGTTCCGCCACCGGCAGTCCGTACTCGCGGAAGTCCGGCAACCGCAGCCCGCGCAGCAGCAAACCGCCGTTGGCGTGCGGATTGGCGCTCATCCGCCGGGCACCGCGCGGATTGAGCTCCCGGACCTCGCGCGCCGGCGCCCCATCGGCGTCGAACAGCTCGTCCGGCGCGTAGCTGCGCAACCAGTCCTCCAGCTGCCGCAGGTGGTCCGGATCGTTGCGCGGATCGCCCAGCGGGATCTGGTGCGCGCGCCAAGTGCCCTCGACCTGCTGCCCGTCCACGACGTCCGGCCCGGTCCAGCCCTTCGGCGTGCGCAGCACGATCATCGGCCAGCGAGGCCGTTGACCGTCGCCGTCCTCGCGGGCGCGGCGGCGGATCCGCTCGATCTCGTCGAGGCAGGTGTCGAGGTTCGTCGCGAACAGCTGGTGCATCGTCGCCGGGTCCGAACCCGACACCAGGTGCGGCTCGTAGCCGTAGCCGCGCAGCAGGCTCACCAGCTCGTCCTCCGGGATGCGGGCGAGCACCGTCGGGCTGGCGATCTTGTAGCCGTTGAGGTGCAGGATCGGCAGCACCGCGCCGTCCCGCGCCGGGTCGAGGAACTTGTTCGCGTGCCAGCTCGCCGCCAGCGGCCCCGTCTCCGCCTCACCGTCGCCGATCACGCACGCCACGGTCAGGTCCGGGTTGTCGAAAGCCGCGCCGAACGCGTGCGCCAATGAATAGCCCAGCTCACCGCCCTCGTTGATGGAGCCCGGTGTCTCCGGTGCGGCGTGGCTCGGAATGCCACCCGGGAACGAGAACTGCGTGACCAGGCGCCGCAGCCCCTCCTCGTCCTGCGCGACGTCCGGGTAGATCTCGCTGTAGGTGCCCTCCAGCCAAGCGGCGGCCACCACGCCCGGACCACCGTGCCCCGGCCCCGTCACGTAGATCATGTCCAGGTCGCGGGCGCGGATCGCCCGGTTGAGGTGCGCGTACAGGAACGTCAACCCCGGTGTGGTGCCCCAATGCCCGAGCAGCCGGGGTTTGACGTGCTCCGGCCGCAGCGGTTCCCGCAGCAGCGGGTTGCCCATCAGGTAGATCTGCCCGGCGGAGAGGTAGTTCGCCGCCCGCCACCACGTGTCCACGCGCTGGAGCTCGCGGGCGTCGAGGTGGTCGGGAGCGTCGGCTGACAGGGTCGGAATGCCCATCCGGGACCTCCGGGGAACGGCCGTTCGGTGTCCTTCACCCCGCAGCGTTCCCCGGATTGTGTTGGGGCAATCGGAGCCGGTCGTTTTGCTTTGGTGTCCGGGTGGCGGAACCTCAGTCGGTCTCTCGCTGCGGGATCTTTTTCCCAAGTGGCTCCGCCACGAGGGAAAAAGCCGTCCTCACGAGAGACCGACTGAGAACCCGCG